>JBEIVF010000018.1:0-17253 GCA_040374005.1 Gemmatimonadaceae bacterium
CGCGTCCGGCGCCCGCGCCCGCTCCGGTGGCTGCTGCGCCTGTTGCCGCGCCGGCTCCTGCGGCGGCGAGCGGCAACACGGCTGACATCGTGCTCGGTGTGATCGCGGAAAAGACGGGCTACCCCGTTGAGGCGCTCGCGCCGGAGATGGAGCTCGAAGCCGACCTGGGCATCGACTCCATCAAGCGCGTCGAGATCCTGGCCGCGTTGTCGGACAAGGTCGCTGGGCTTGATCCCAAGTCGGCCGACCCGGCGAAGATCCGCAAGGTCAAGGATCTCTTGGAGCTCTTGGAGGGCTCCCCCGCGGGCCCTCAGTAGCCGCTGGACCCGAGGCTTCGGCCTCGGGGTCAGCGGCACCCGCCGTCGATCGTCGCGTCGTCGAGTGGCTCCCGGCTGATCTGCCGGGTAGTCCGTCACCGCGTTTGGCTTCGTGTGCGTCGCTCGCCGTGCTCGGTGGAGCGAACAATGCGGCGTCGGCGCTCGTGCACGCGCTCGCGTCGCGCGGGGTGACGCTTCGCGTGGCCGATCCGGCGACGGCGGATGTCGTGGTGTTCGTGCACGCGCTGGGTGGCGCTGATCCCGTCGGCGCCACGTTCGCGGAGTGCACGACGCTCGCCGCGCGCACCGCGCTGCCGAAGTTGTTGGTGCACGTGGCCGATGCCTCGCGCCCGGGCGCTGGTGCGGCGGGTGTGGTGAAGACGGCCGGCCGTGAGTGGACCGCGGAATACATCTGCGTCTCCAACGCGTCACAGGCGGAGCTGGTCGAACGCTTGGCCGACGAGCTCGCGCACGGCGCGGGCGAACGCGAAGTGCGCTGGGGCGCGTCGCGTGCGGTGTTGGCCCGCGTCGAAGCGCCGTTCACGGGCCCGGTGCGTCCGGTGCCCGGGGGACCGTGGATCGTCTCCGGTGGTGCGCGTGGCGTGACGGCCGCGTGTTGCGTGGCGCTGGCCAAGGCCGGCATGCGCCGTGTGGTGCTGCTCGGCCGCAGTGCGTTGACGGACGAGCCGGCGGTGTGCCGCGGGGCCAAGGACGAAGCGGCGCTCAAGCGCGCGCTCATCAGTGGCACCGAGGGCAAGCCCAACTTGGGCGCGATCAACAAGCAGGCCAAGGAGATCCTCGCGCAGCGCGAAGTGCGCGCCAACATCGCCGCGCTCGAAGCGGCGGGCTGCGAGGTGCGCTACGCCTCGGTGGACGTCACCAACACGGCCGCGGTGTCGGCACTCGTCGCCGACGTGAGCGCGGCGTGGGGCCCCATCACGGGGTTGGTGCACGCGGCCGGTGTGCTGGCCGACAAGCGCTTGGGCGATAAGACCGCCGAGCAGTTCGCGTCGGTGATGACCACCAAGATCGATGGCGGCACGGCGTTGCTCACGGCGTGCGCCAACGAGCCGCTCGAGGTGTTGTGCTTCTTCTCGTCGGTCGCCGCGCACAGCGGCAACGCCGGCCAGAGTGATTATGCGGCGGCCAACGCGATGCTCGACCACTGGGCCATGACCGAGCGCGCCGCGCGCGGACCCCAGTGCCGCGTGATCAGCATGGCGTGGGGCCCGTGGGATGGTGGCATGGTCACCGAGTCGCTCGCCAAGCACTTCACGGCGCGCGGCATCGGCTTGATCCCGCTCGCCGGTGGTGCGCAGGCGATGGTGGACGAGATCGAACGGGGCGCGCACGCGCAGATCATCGTGGGCTGTGGCCTCGATGACGGCGACCTCGCGCGCCCCGAGGCGGTGCGCTTCGATGTCGCGCGGTTGCCCATGCTCACCGATCACGCGATCAACGGCACTGTCGTGCTGCCGATGACGATGGCCCTCGACACGTTGCTCGGCGTCGGACGCCGCACGCTCGGGCCCATCGTGACGCTGCGTGAGCTCTCGCTGTTCCACGGCGCGTTGTTGCCGCAGGGTACGGCCGATCTCAGCGTGGGTATCGAGCTGCTCGGCAGTACGGCGGCACGGGTGACGCTGACGCACCCGACGGGCCGACCGGCGTATCGGGCGCGCATCGATCAGGGTGTGGCCCCGGCCCCCAGTGCGCCGCCGACGCCAGCGCGCGCGGCGGACATCCCGGCGGTCTGCGATGCGCCGTACGATGAAGCGCTGTTCCACGGGAAGGCGTTCGCCGTGATCCGCGACGTGCTCACCTGCGATGCGAGTGGCATCACTGCGCGACTCGCGACAGCCGGTGCCAAGGGCTGGACCGGGGCGTGGCAGCTCGACCCCGCGGCGCTCGACGGCGCCTTGCAGTTGCTGCGCGTGTGGGGCTTTGCCCAGGACGGCAAGCCGTCGCTGCCCACGGGCATCGGCGCGTGCGAGCAGTGGGGCGTGTGGCCCGTGACGGGCGACGTGATCTGCCACATCAGTGCCACGCGTGAACAGGCCTCGCGCCTCAAGGCGACCGCGACGTTCACCGATCTCGCCGGCACGCAGGTGTTCGCGCGGTTGTCGGACATCGTGATGCACACCCAGGACTCGTGAGCCGCTTCTCTCCCATCGCGATCGTCGGTCGTGGGTGCGTCCTGCCGGGCGCGCTCGAGCCGAGCACGCTGTGGACCCGCGTGGCGTCTGGTGACGACCTCACGGGCCCCGCGACGTCCGCGCGCTGGGGGCTCGACCCGGCGCGCGTGTGCGCGAGCCCGACCGAGCCGAGTGCGTCGGCGCGCGGGGCTATGTGCGTGGGTTCGATCTGGTGTGGAACCCCGAGGCGTACGCGTTGCCCGCCGAGGCGCTGCAGGGCATCCCCGAGGGCTGGCAGTGGTTGATGCACGCGTCAGCGCAGGCGCTGCGCGAAGCGGGGATCGGGCTCGAGGGCGGCGTGCGCACCGGCATGGTGCTCGGCAGCTTGGGCTACGCCACGCGTGAGTTCGCCGATGCGGCGGCGGCGCGGTGGTGTGACGCGGCGACCGATCAGCACCCCGCGCTCGAAGGCCAGACCGGCGCACTGCGCTGGGCCAGCGATGCGGTCGGCATCGAAGGCCCGCGTGTCGCGCTCGACGCCGCGTGTGCGTCGGGCTTGTACGCGCTCAAGACGGCCTGCGATCAACTGCACGCGCGTCGCGTTGATGTGGTGCTCGCCGCCGGACTCAATGCGGCCGACGATCTGTTCCTGCACATCGGCTTTACGGCGTTGCAGGCACTGAGTGCCAGCGGACGGTCTTCGCCGCTCAGCACGCTCGCCGACGGCCTGTTGCCCGCCGAGGGCGCGGCGGTGCTCGCGCTCAAGCGCCTGGACGACGCGGTCGCGGCGGGCGATCGCATCTACGGCATCATCCGTGGTATCGGGCTCAGCAATGACGGGCGTGGTCCGGGGCTCCTCGCGCCGACCACCGCGGGACAGCAGCGCGCGATCCGCGCGGCGTGGGCCGCCGCGGAACTCGATCCGCGAACGCTCGAGTATCTCGAGTGCCACGCCACCGGCACGCCGGTGGGCGATCGCGAAGAGATCCTCAGCTTGCGCGCGGTGTTCGGCGATGACTACCCACTGCGCTTGGGTTCGCTCAAGGCACAATTGGGCCATCTCATCACGGCCAGTGCGGCGGCGGGAGTGGTCAAGTTGCTCGGCGCGTTCGAGCACGACGCGTTGCCGGCCGCGCCACAGGTGGCGCTCGACACGCCCATCGGTGAGTTGGCCAAGACGCAGTTCGTGCTCGATGGGGCGAACACGGTGTGGACTGCTGGTGCACGGCCGCGCCGCGCCGCCATCGATGCGTTCGGCTTCGGCGGGTGCAATGCGCACGCGATCATCGATGGGCCCGAAGCGGCCGATGAGCTGACGCGCAAGAAGAAGGGTTCGCGCAAGCCGAGTGCCGCGGCCGTCGCGACGCCGACGCTCGCGGTGATCGCGTGCGATCTCGCGGTGGGCGCGGATGACGATCTGAGCGACACGCTGCGCACGCTCACGGGTCAGCAGGCGCCGACGCGCCGCGTGGGTGATGTGGCGCTGCGACTGAAGGGATTAGGCTTCCCGCCCGCGGATCTGCGTCAGGCCTTGCCGCAGCAATTGCTGTTGCTACGCGCGCTGCAACGCGTGGCGCCGTCGCTCGAGGGGATCGACAAGTCGCGCGTGGGCGTGTTCATCGGGGCCGATGTGGATCCGGCGGGCGCCCGGCACGGCTGTCGGTGGCGTCTCGATGCGTGGCTCGGTCGCCCCGCGACGGCCGCCGAGCGCGATGCGGTGGTGCCGGCGCTCGAAGCGGCGGGCGTGATCGGCACCATGCCGAACATGCCGGCCAATCGTCTCAACAGTGTCCTCGATGCCGGTGGCCCGGGCCTCGTGCTCAGCGATGGCGAAGCGTCAGGCCGGTGGGCGCTCGACGTGGCCGCGGACGCGATCGCGTCAGGCGAGATCGATGCGGCCGTCGTTGGCGCCGTTGACGCCGCCGGCGGAGCGTTCGGTGACGACCCAGCACGCGCCGACGCTGTCACCCTGCTCGTCGTGGTGCGCGCAGATCTGGCGGGCTCGCACACCGTGCTCGCCCAGTTGCAGCGCTCGGAGTCGGGGACGATGGCCGTGGCCCCCGTACAGCCGTGGGCTGACACCGGTGTCGCGCACGATCTGGTGGATATCGCCGTCGCGGCACTGTGCGCCCAGTACGCGCTGCTCCCTGCCGCCCCTGCGTTGCCGTGGGTCGCGGATGAACGCCGGTGTGACGTGCACGGGTGGGAGATCACGGCCACCACGCCGCAGGGCACGGGCGACGAGACGCCGCGCATCACCATGTACGCCGCGCCGACGCTCGCCGAGCTGCGTGACGCGGTGCGCACGGGGAACGCCGGCGGCGATGGTGAGTGGCGCCTCGCGGGTGTCGGCACCATCGCGGGTGACGTACTGGCGGCCGCGATCCCGTCCGACGCCGCCGAACGCATGGTCCCGCAAGAGATCACGCGGGGCTGGTGGCTCGGGCACGGCACGCTCGGCCAAACGGCGTGGGTGTTCACTGGCGCGGCCGCCGCGTATCCGGGTGCGGGGAGTGCCGTGTTGCGCGCGCTGCCTTCCGTGGCGGATGCGCTCGCCGACCAAGCCCCGCGTCTCGTCGGACAGCTCCCGCATCTGCTCAGCGGCGCGTCGCTGTCGCTCGTCGATCAGCTGACGCTCGCGACGTTGGTGTCGCAGACGCACGCACATCTGCTCAAACAGGTGGGCATGCGGCCCGACGCCTGCCTCGGCCTCTCGAGCGGCGAGACCAACTCGCTCCTCGCCAGCGGCGCGTGGAACGATCCCGACGCGCTGTTCGATGCGGTCACCAACTCGGGCATGTACGACCTGCACCTCGGCGGTGAGCATCGCACGCTGCGCACCGCCCGCGGTATCGCACCCGATGCGGTCGCCGAGTGGCGCACGTTCCGCGTGTGGCATCCGGTCGCGGCGCTGCGCGAGGCGATCGCGGCCACGGAGTCGCGCGTGCCCGCCGAAGTGGTGCGCCTCCTCATCGTGCACCATTCGCGCGACGCGGTGATCGGTGGGACGGAAGCCGCCTGCCGCGCGCTCCTCGATGCGCTCGGCGCGCGTGCGGCGCCGCTCGGTCACGATCTCTTGGTGCACTGCGCCGAGCTCGAGCCGTTCGCCAAGGCGTGGTACGACGTGCACCATCGCAAGACGACGGCGATCACCTCGCCGCGGCTCTATGCGAACGCGCTGAACGCGTCGTTCATCCCCTCGTCCGATAAGTGCGCCGAGAATCTGTTGGGGCAGGCGCGGTCGACGGCGGTGTTCGACGCGACGGTGGAGCGCGCCTACGCGGATGGGGTGCGGGTGTTCGTCGAGCTCGGGCCCCGTGCGGCGTGTGCGGCGTGGGTCAGCGAGATCCTCGGTGATCAGGTGCATGTATCGGTGGCGCTCGATGGTGTACACGGCACGCTGCGCGATGCGGCCAACGCGCTCGTCCGCCTCGCGGCGGCGGGCGTGGTGCTAGACCTCAACGTGTGGAATGACGCGATGGATGCAGTGCGTGTGGTGAGCGACGCCGAGGGCGTGGTGATCGAGGGACCGTCGGTGCAGATGACCGCGTACGTGCCGCCGCCGGCGGTGTTGGATGCGGTCACGCTCCGCAGCGATATGCCAGTGGCCCCGGTGTTGGCGCCGGTCCTGCCCGAATTGCTGCAGGCCGTGGCGATGCCCGCGGGGGCGGCTGGTACGCCCGCGGCCGTTGCGGGGCACTCCGCGCCACGTGTCGCTACGAATGCGCCGGTCGCGGCGCTCGCGGGCACGCAACAGGCCTTGCTGAAGGTGCAGGAGTTGGCTGTGCGCGCGTTGCGGGCCCGTGGCGGTGCGGCGCGCCCGACTACGCCGACGATGGCGCCTGCGCCGGTCGCCGCGCCCGCGTCGCCGCCCGCTGCTGCTCCCGTCGTCCACCGTGCACCTGTGCAGACGCCGCCCGTAGCGCCGCATCGCACGTCGTTCCCCGGACCGTCGTTCACGCGCGAGCAGCTCGAGTACCTCGCCCAAGGCAAGATCTCCACGCTGTTCGGTCCGCTGTTCGAGAAGCAGGACGGCTTCCGTCGCCAGGTGCGCATGCCGCGCCCGCCACTGTTGCTCGCTGATCGTGTGCTCGGCATCGAAGGCGAACCCGGCACCATGAAGACCGGTCGCATCTGGACCGAGAACGACGTGAAGGCCGACTCGTGGTATCTCCACAACGGCCGTATGCCGATGGGGATCATGATCGAGTCCGGTCAGGCCGATTTGTTGCTCATCAGCTGGCTGGGCATCGACCTCACGCATCCGGGCGACCGCGTGTATCGCCTGCTCGGCTGCGAGCTCACGTTCTCGGGTGGCCTACCGCAGATCGGCGAGACGCTGCACTACGCGATCAACATCACGGGCCACGCGCGCCACGGTGAGATCGGCCTGTTCTTCTTCAACTATGATTGCCACATCGATGGCAAGGTGCGGTTGACGGTGGTGGACGGCCAAGCCGGTCTGTTCACCGACGAGGAGTTGCTCGAGAGCGCGGGTATCCTCTGGGAGCCGCTGGAAGACGTGCCAGCGGCTGATGCGCCGCTCGCCGGTCCGCGGAAGGGTGTGACGGTACGTCCGGCGTACACGGCCGAGCAGGTCACGGCCTTCGCCAGTGGCGATGTGATCACGGCGTTCGGCGAGGGCTTCGAGCGCGCCGCGAGTCACACGCGCACGCCGCGCATCCCGTCGGGCAACATGCACCTGTTCCACGACGTGGTGGAGATGGACCTCGCCGGCGGACCGTGGGGCCGTGGGTATCTGAAGGCCACGCTGCCCATCACGCCGGATCTGTGGTTCTTCGACGGGCACTTCCACAACGACCCGTGCATGCCGGGCACGTTGATGTTCGAAGGCTCGTTGCAGGTGATGGCGTTCTACCTGTCCGCACTTGGCTTCACCGCCGAGAAGGACGGGTGGATCTTCGAGCCGGTGCCCGATCGTCCTTACAAGCTGCGCTGCCGCGGGCAGGTCACGCCCGCGTCGAAGGAGCTGGTGTACGAAGTTTTCGTCGCCGAGATCATCGATGGACCCGAGCCGACGATCGTCGCCGACATCATGTGCACCGTGGACGGCCTCAAGGCCTTCCACTGCCGTCGGATGGCCATCAAGCTCACGCCCGATCATCCGCTCTCGGACCGTGAGATCGCGGAGATCACGGATGCCGCAGGTCCCGTCGTGGAGATCGACGGGTTCAAGTATGGTCAGGCGTCGTTGATCGCCTGCGCCACGGGCCATCCCGAGCAGGCGTTCGGCAAGCTGTACTCGGTGGTTCCGAGCGGACAGCGCGTGCCGCGTTTGCCGGCGCCGCCGTACCACTTCATGAGCCGTATCGCGAGCATCACCGAGGGCCCAGGCGGGATGAAGGCGGGCATCACGGTGGAGTCCGATTACGATCTACCGCCCGACGCGTGGTACTTCGCCGCGCATCCCAGCGGCCGCATGCCGATCGCGGTGCTCGTGGAAGTCGCGCTGCAGCCCTGCGGATGGCTGGCGTCATACGTTGGCTGTGCGGTGAACGAGAAGGGCGAGGTGTTCTTCCGCAATCTCGACGGGAAGGGTACCATCCATCGCCCGGTCCTCGCGACGGACGGTTGCGTGCGCGTGAAGGCCAAGCTCACCACGCTCTCGAAGGCGGGCGGGATGACGCTGGTATCGTTCGTCGTGCAGTGCACGGTGCGCGGCGAGCCGGTGTACGATCTCACCACGACGTTCGGTTTCTTCCCGGGCGCGGCACTCGAAGGGCAAGCGGGACTCCCGGCCGAGGATGCCGAGCGGGCGCTGGCGTCGCGCATCGGTGGGGCCGACCTGCTCGCGTCGCTCGATGCGGTGGGCCGGGCGGCGTTGCCCACCGAGCAGCTGCGCATGTGCGAGCGCGTCACGGTCCGTGAGACCGATGCCGAGGGCCGCACGCACTTGCTCGGTGAGAAGACGGTGCGTCCGAGCGAGTGGTTCTTCAAGGCGCATTTCTATCGTGATCCGGTGCAGCCGGGGTCGCTCGGCGTCGAGGCGTTGGTGCAATTGGTGCAGGCGCATCTGTTGCTTGATGGCGCGGCGACGGCGATCCCCGATGGCGCGTTCGCCGACCTGGTGTCGACGGAGCCGAGCAGCTGGCAGTTCCGCGGGCAGGTGTTGCCCGAGTCCAAGCAGGTCGCGCTGACGGTCGACTGTGCGCCCACCGAGCGGACGCCCGAGGGCTGGTCGGTGCGTGCGTCGGGCTCCGTGTGGGTGGACGGCCGCCGCATCTACCACGTGAAGGGCATCGTGGTGCAGTGGGCCGCCGCGCCGCGTGATGAGCGCGCGATCCGCTTTGACGCGGCCACGCAGCCGTGGTGGAACGACCATCGTCCCACGTACACGGCGCCGGTGGCGCCGGGCATGGCCTCGTTGTCGCTGGTGCTCGAGCACGGCGCGACGTCGCCGGCGGAGCGTGTGGTCGCGGTCGAGGATCTCGTCCTCAAGCAGTGGCTGATCCTCGATGTGCCGCGCACGCTGCAGGTGGAGCGTGACCAGCAGACGGTGCGCGTGCTCGATGTGACATCCGGCCGTGCGGTGATCGCCGAAGGCACCGTGCACACGGCCGCTGCGTATCCGCCTGCGCCGGCGCCAGTGGCGCCCCTCACGGACGCCGCGCCGCTCGCTGATGTGTATGCCAGCGGTGCGCTCTTCCACGGGCCCGCGTATCATCGGGTCACCTCGGCGCGCCGCTCGGCCCTTGGGGCTGACGCGACCATCGCATGGGATGCCGCGGCTGACAGCCGTGAGCGCGTGTCGCACATCGTCCTCGATGCCGCGTTGCATGTGGTCCCGCACGACGCGATGTGGCTGTGGTTCCCCGAGGTCGCACCGGAGCAGGTGGCGTACCCGGCGCGCATCGAGCGGTTCACGCTGTTCGCTGATGCGCCACGCGCGGGCGAAAGCGAAGTGCGCGTGCGCCCCGCGGGGTACTACGGCGATTCCTCGCGCTTTCCGCGACTCACCGTGCAGTTCTTGCACGAGGGTGCGGTGTGGGCCGAGTTGGTGTTGGTGGAGATCGGTCTGCCGGCCACGCGGTTGGGCGCGTTGCCGGGGCTCCAGCGTCGGGCCTTCTTGCGCGATGGGCAGTTCGTCGCGGGGGCGCGCCTCAGTGAGGAGACCGATGGCGTGACGCGGCTGGCGATGCGCACGTTGGCGGAGGCCGAGTGGCTGCCGGGCACCGTCGCGCACCTGTACGGGCTCACGGCCGATGAGCAGGCGCAGCGTGTGCGGGCGGTGGCGGCGAAGGAACACGCGGCGGCGCGCTTGCAGGTGCACCCGCGCGACATCACGGTCACGGCCGAGGGTGACGTGCGGAGTGCGGCGCTCCCGTTGCTCGCGTATCGCGTGGTGGTGGACGGCACCGCGACCGAAGCCACCGTGCGCGATGTGGCGCCGCCCACGTTGGCGCGCACCGCTGTCGAAGCGTGGTGGCATGCGGCGGCGTGGAACAGCGAGCGGCCGGAGTTGCGCGCCCTGTTCCTCGAAGCGTGTGGGCAGTTCGTGCGTGGTGTGCGGGTCGTCGATCCGGCGGCCCTCGCGGCGGTGCGTGGCCGTCCGATCCTGTTCGTGGCCAACCACCAGGTGGCGGTGGAGTCGATGTTGGCCGGCATGCTGTTGCCGCCGGTGATCGGTCGCCCGTTGTTGGCGTTGGCCAAGACGGAGCATCAGGCCACGTGGGTGGGTCAGTTGGCGATGGGGCTCAACGACGCCGCGCATGGACCGGCCATCACCTTCGTCGATCGTACCAAGCAGGACGAGATGCTCGCCACGTTGGCCGAGATGGGGCGGACCGCGCACGAGGGTTCGCGCGCGTTGTTGGTGCATGTCGAGGGGACGCGCGCGCAACGTGGTGGGCAGCCGGTGACGTCGATCAGTGCGGTGTGGTTCGACTTGGCAGTGCGGTTCGGCCTGACGATCGTGCCGCTACGCTTCTGCGGCGGCTTGCCGCAGGCTGGTGTGAGCGAGCGGCAGGAGTTCCCGGTGGGCTACGGCGGGCAGGAGTTCGTGATAGGGCGTCCGATCGAAGGCACGTTGTTGGCGAAGCTGCGGCTCGATGAGCGTCGCGACCGCGTGTTGGCGGCGTTGGCCGAGTTGGACGCGTTCGATGTGGCAGAGCCGCGGGGTGACGCGGAGTTTGCGGCGCGCGTGTCGCGGGCGCAGATGCGCTGGCAGTTGGATGAACTGCGCGCGACGTTCTTGCTGCTGAAGGCCCGCGCGGACGGGTGGGCGCTGGACGATGCGGGCTTGCCGGTGGTGATCCCCGAGGCCGATGCGTCGGACGCATTCTGGGGCTGGTTCCACGACACGGCGGCCAACGCGCACGGCGGATGAGTCGTGGCGTGACGCGCGTACCGTGGAGCGTGCGCGCCGCGTTCGTGGGGGCGGCAGCGATCGTGCGTCCGTTGCGGTTCTTGACGGGTCGGCGCGGGTACGATGGCTTCGAGCACATTCCGCGCGGACAGGGCTGCATCGTCTGTTGCAATCACGTGACCGAGATCGACCCACTCGTCGTGGGTCACGCGTTGTATGTGAACGACTTCATCCCGCACTTCCTCGCCAAGGATGGCCTCTTTCGGAATCCCGTGGCGGGCGCGGTGATGCGGTCCATCGGGCAGATCCCCGTGGAACGACGCGGGAGTTCGAGTGCGAAGTCGCTCGAGGCCGCGCGGCGCGTGCTCGACTACGGCGGCGTGATCGTCATCTACCCTGAAGGCACGCTGACGCGTGATCCGCAGTTGTGGCCGATGCAGGCCCGCACCGGCGCCGCGCGCCTCGCGCTCGAGACCCGGGCGCCGGTGATCCCGATGGCCCAGTGGGGCGCGCACGAACTGGTGAAGCCCTATGGTCGGCGGCTGCACTTGTTCCCGCGCAAGACGTTCCGCGTGCGCGCGGGTGCGCCGCTCGATCTGTCGGAGTTCTATGGGCGGCCGATCGATCGTGAGGTGCTGGATGCGGTGACGGAGCGGATCCAGGCGGCGACGACGGCGATCTTGGCGGAGCTACGGGGGGAGGAGGCGCCGGTGACGCGGTTCGATCCGCTTACCGCCGCGTCACCAGCGCCGCCTGCACCCCACGCCCCACCACCGCGCTGACCTCCACGCGGATCTCTTCGTACTCCACCACGTCACCGATCGCGGCGGGCCGCCCCAAGAGCGCCAACACCAGACCGCTGATCGTCTCCACATCGGGATGCTCCACCACGACGCCGAGCATGTCGGCGACGTCGGTCACGCGGGCAAAACCAGTGACGCGAAGCTGCCCCTCGCCCTGACGCTCGATCTCGGCCGGTGAGTGCGCATTCTCGGTCATCTCGCCGACCACCTCTTCGAGCAGATCCTCCAACGAGACGATCCCCGCCGTGCCGCCGTGCTCGTCCATCACGACGACGAGCTGCGAGCGATTGCTGCGCATCGCCGTCAACACTTCCTCCGTGGTCGCGGACTCTGGCACGAACGGGATCGGACGCACGGGCAGCGTGCTGACCGTCGCGCCATTCGGAATACCGCCCACGAGATCCTTCACGTGCACCATCCCTACGATGTGATCGAGGTCGCCATCGATCACCGGATACCGCGAGTGCGGATGCTGCCGCATCGTCCCCTGCACCTCCGCCCACGTCTCGGTGCGGTCCAACCCGATCACGCGCACCCGCGGGACCATCACCTGTGCCGCGGTCAACTCGCCGAACTCCAGCAACTCCTGCACCACGGTGGCTGACTCGCGTCGCAACAAGCCACCCGCTTGGCTCTCGCGCACGATATACGCCAACTCATCGGCCGTGCGCACCGTATCACCGCCCGTCTGATGTCGATCGATCCGCAACACGCGGAGCGCCGCGTTGCCGATGCCGTTCAACACGACGACCAACGGGTAGAACAACAACTGGATCACACGCATCACCGGTGCGATCACGAGGATCGATCGATCCGCCTTCTGTAGCGCGATCGACTTGGGCACCATCTCGCCCACCACGATATGGAAATACGTGAGCACTGCGATGGCGATCACACTGCCGATCGTGTGCGCGGCGACCCATTCGTTGTCCACCACACCGGTGAGCTGATCGCCGATCCACTCGGCCAACAAGTGCTCGCCATACATACCCAGCCCCAGACTCGCCAGCGTGATGCCCAATTGCGCCGTGGCGATGAAGCGATCGACCTCCTGCGGGTCCTCGAGGATCCGCCGCACCAACCGCGCGGACCGGCTCCCCGCTTGCGCGAGTCGTTGGATCGTCGCGCGCGGGGCACCGACGATCGCGAACTCGGCCGCGACGAAGAATCCGTTCGCGGCGATCAGCAACACGACGATCAACGATGGCCCCAACGCCGCCAACGCGCCCTCACTCATCGTCGGACGCGCTGGGGACCGGGGTGACGAGCAGCGACTTCACCGCGCGCCCCTGCATGGCCTCGACCTCGAAGGCCACGCCATCCTTGGTCAAGCGATCACCGACGGCCGGCACGCGCGCGAGATGCTCCATCACGAAGCCGCCCAAGGTGTAGGCGTCCGCTTCGAGCTGGATGCCGATCCACATGGCGGCGTCCTCGAGCACCACATCGCCCCGCAAGCGGATGCGTCCATCCGGCAGTCGCACCGGACGACCATCGCCTTCCTTGAACTCGTCGGCCGTCTCGCCGAGCAACTCGTCGAGCATGTCGCCGACGGTGATCAGACCCGCCGTCCCACCGAACTCATCGGCCACGATGGCCAACGCCTTCCGCTCCGTGCGCAGGGTGCCGAGGAGGCGGTCGATGGTCATGCTGGCCGGCACCACGAGGACGGAGCGCAGGAGATCGCGCAACACGGGCGGTGGTCCCGAGTCGGCGGTCGAGTGCAGGGCCACGTCGCGCGCGTGCAGGATCCCGATCACATGATCCACGGAGTCCTGATACACGGGAATGCGCGAGAACGGCGTCCGACGCACGAGCGCGATGACCTCATCCCACTCCGTCTCGACGTCCATCGCGATCATCCGCGGCCGCGGGACCATCAGCGAGCCCGCCGTGCGCATGCCGAGGCGTAGCGCTTGGCGCAGACGCACCGACTCCGTGGCATCGAGCGCGCCGCCATCGCGGCTCTCGGCGATCAGGTACTCGATCTCGGACGGCGAATGGATGTGGCGGTGTCCGCTCGCGGGCATCCCGATGAGGCGGAGCAAGAGCACACCACTGCCGTTCAGCACCGCGATCAACCAGCGCATGGCGCGCATCGACCAGATCAGCGGCACCACCGTCCAGCGCCCGGTCGGCGTCGGGAAGCGAAGGGCGATCGACTTGGGGACCAGCTCGCCGAGGACCATCTGCAGCGTGGTCAGCAGCACGAGGATCACGATCGCGGCCGCGCTCTGGGCGGTCGCGGTCTGCAACTTCCCGAACCGCTCGAAGAGTGGTACGAAGTCGTTGGCGAGTTGGGCCTGCCCGTAGGCGCCAAGGACCAAGCTGGAGATGGTGATCCCGATCTGGCACGCCGCGATGTAGCGGTCCAGCCGCGCTCCGTCCATGATGATGGGGAGCAGCCGCCCGGCGAGTCCGTCGCCTTCTTCGGCGAGTTGTTGGAGGCGGCTCCGTCGGACACTGACCGCGGAGAACTCAGCGGCGACGTACAGGGCGTTGACCAGAATGAGCGCGGCGATGACCGCGACTACGACGGGATCCATATCAGCTGAAATATAGCGTCCCGAGGAGTGCTTAGACGGCGCCCGTCCCCCAGCGGAGTCGCTCCACCCGGATGTCCGTCCCTCTGACCGCGAGTGCCCCGGCGTAGTCGGGCCCCGGTGCACAGTCGTGGAGCTGCCACGGCGTACTCCCGTTCCACTCCAGCGGCGTCCGGAGCAGTGGTGACACTTGGACGGGCTCGATGGACACGGCGAAGGTGGTCAACGAGTGGGCCAAGCCATCGCCTAGGGCCTTTACCAGCGCCTCCTTGCGCGTCCAGCAACGAAAAAAGGCTCCCTCGCGCTCGGCGGGGCTACACGCGGCCAATGCGGCCGTCTCTTCGGCCGCGAAGAAGCGTCGTGCGATCGCCTCGTGCTTCACTTGCGGGTCGATCCGCTCGGCGTCCACCCCGATCTCGCCCGCGCGACTGACCGCGACCAACAGCACTCCACCAGAGTGTGAGAGACTGATCTCGTGCGAGGCCTCGCCCGGGTGATGGTGCACGAATGGCTTGCCGTTCTCGTGCACGCCGAGCTCGATCGTGATCTCGGGGCGACCGAGGTAGTGTCCGAGCAGATGTCGCACGAACAGCCGTCCGCGCTCGAACGCGCGACGACGGGCCGGCACCTTGTACCGCTCGGCGCGGACCCGATCACTGGGTGACAGCGGCACGAGCGTGTTCCACTGCCGCAGCCCGTCCTCATCGAGGGTGTCGTGCCACACGTGCACCGCCCCCACCGCCAACGGCGGTGGGGCGATCACGGTGCGCCATGACATGTCAGTCACCGCGGCACTCGCGGCGTGGTCGTTCCGCCGATCACGCATGGGGCGACCGTTACTCGGTCACCAACGCGGCGTCAGGTTCCACCGCGTTGGGGTCGACCTTCTCGATCGAGAAGCCGGTGAAGCCATACACCGCGGAGATGATCGGATTCAGCAGATTGAAGAACGCATAGGGCAGATAGACCAACGTCGGGACGCCCAGCGTGCCGGCCATGAACGCACCACAGGTATTCCACGGCACCAGCGGCGACGTCAACGTGCCGGCATCCTCCAGTGCGCGCGACAGGTTCTTCGCGTGCAAGCCACGCCGAGCGAACTCCGCGCGGAACATCCGCCCGGGTAGCACGATCGCGATGTACTGGTCAGAAGCGATCACGTTCATCCCGATGGTCGTGCCGAGTGTGGCCGCGATCAGACTGCCCGTGCCGCGCACCGAGCTGAGGATCGAGGCCGCGATCCGCTGCAGCATCTTCGTCGTCTCCATCACCGCGCCGAAGATCATCGCACAGAGGATCAGCCACACCGTATTCAGCATGCTCGACATCCCACCACGGCTGAGCAGCTCATCGAGCGCCGCGTTGCCGGACGCCGAGGTGTAGCCGTCGAAGAGCGCGATCCAGGCGCCCTTCACCAACGCGAGTGACGGCGCGAGCTCGGTCTCGCCCACAAGGCGCAGGACCGCCTCGCCTTGGAAGACCACGGCGAACACGCAGCCGGTGAGTGCCCCGATCAACAAGGCGGGGAACGCAGGCACCTTCCGCACCACCAACACGATCACGAGTACGGCGGGCAGCAAGATGTACCAACGCACGTTGAACTGCTCCGCCAACTGCGCCTGCATGGCCGCGATCTCCGGGGCATCGGCCGCACCGCCCATGGCCATCCCGATCCCCGCGAACAACAGGAGCGAGATCAGGATGCTCGGCACCGTCGTCCACAGCATGTGTCGGATGTGCGTGAACAGGTCGGTGCCCGCCATCGCGGGCGCGAGGTTCGTCGTATCAGAGAGCGGCGACATCTTGTCGCCGAAGTACGCGCCCGAGACGATCGCCCCAGCGGCGAGTCCCAGATTCAGGCCTTGCACCGTGGCGATGCCGATCAGCGCCACTCCGATCGTGCCCGCGGTGGTCCACGAACTCCCGGTGGCGAGCGCCACGATCGCGCAGATCACCAACGCCGCGGCGTAGAACCACGTCGGTGACAGGATCCCGAGTCCGAGATAGATCATCGTCGGGACGGTGCCCGACAGGATCCATGTGCCGATCAAGGCACCGACCATCAGCAGGATCAATACGGCGCCCGTGGAGAGCGAGATGCCGTGGACGATGCCCTTCTGGAGCTCGGCCCAAGAGTAGCCGTTGCGCCAGCCGAGGAGCGCGCCGACCATGCCCGCGAGGATCAGGGCGAGTTGGTTGGGGCCTGATGACGATCCGTCACCGAAGAGGTACACCGAGGCGCTCAACAGTCCGATCAGGACCAGCACTGGAATAAGGGACTCACCGAGCCCCGGGTCCCGCTTTGTGGTGGCATTCATAGGTGCGAAAGGTGCGGGCGGGAAGGGGGGTGGGCAAGCGGCCCCGCAGCTGGTACCGACCTCCGATGCGATAGTGACCGTCTCGTCACGGAGTTCGGCGAGTCTTCGGCGTGCTGCTCACGCTTGTCGTCGCTTCCGCTCTGGGACTGCAGCCCCTAGCGGCCCTCCGCGCCGATCTCCCCGTGCGGCGCGTCGTCGTCGCGCCGACGGAGGTCCTCGCGATCTCGCTCCGCGTTCCCCCCGCGCGGGTCGACGCTCCGCGCATCGTGTTACTCCCGCCGGTGATGGGCTCCGCCTTCTCCATGCGCGGGGTGACCGAGGCGTTGGTGGCCCTGGGCTATGCCGTCGCCGTGGTCGACCCGCTCGGCATGGGTGAGTCGTCCGCCCCGGTGACGGCGGACTACTCGTTCGCGGCGCAAGCGAAGCGCGTGTTCGTGGCCCTCGACTCGCTGGGTTGGGACCACGCCATCGTGGCCGGGCACGCGACCAGTGCCACCATTGCCTTCCACATGGCGGCGCAGGCTCCTGATCGCGTGCGCGGCATCGTCTCGATCGCCGGCGGCGCCGTGCGGTCGCAGCACACCGACGGGGTGGCGCTGGCCGTGAAGTTCGCGCCCATCGTCGACACCCCACCGGGGCGGATGTTCGCGCGTCGGACGGTCGAGAAGCAACTACGCGAACGCAGTGCCAACAGCGCGTGGCTCACCCCCGCCGCACTGGCCGAGTACCTGGCCCCGTGGGAATCGCAGCTCACGGCGCGGCTGCGGGCGGTGGCCGTCATGAGCGCCACGGAGGAACTGACACCGATCGA
>JBEIVF010000245.1:0-2743 GCA_040374005.1 Gemmatimonadaceae bacterium
AGCCGGTCGCCGTCACGTACGCCGTGCCAGCCGCGTGATGCGACGCGATGACGCGGCTGATCCACTGGCCCGTCTGCCCCGGCAACTTGGCCGAGAGTTCCGTCCATGTGCGGCCCGCGTTCTGCGAGAGCTGCACGTTGCCGTCGTCCGTGCCCACCCAGAGCAGGCCGGCCACGATCGGCGACTCGTCCACCGTCGTGATCGTCGCGTACTCGATGTTGCCCGAGCCACCACGGCGCTCCGGCAGGTTCTTCGTGAGGTCCGGGCTGATCTCCGTCCACGTGTCGCCACGGTTGGTGGAGCGCACGAGCACGTTGGCGCCGTGATAGACCATCTCGTTGTTGTGCGGCGAGATGAGGATCGGCGACATCCAGTTCCAGCGCAGCGTCTCACCGCCCTGCGGGCGCGTGTAGCGGATGGAGCGCGAGGCCCCCGTCGTCATGTCCATGCGCTGGATCGCGCCGAACTGCGACTCGTTGTACAACCAGCGACCATCGACCGGATCGACCACGTTGTAGAAGCCGTCACCGCCACCCACGCGGTACCACGCCTCGAACGGGATCGATGCGCCGTTCTTCATCGTGCTCGGGCCCTTCTGCGAGCCGTTGTCCTGGATGCCACCGTACACGTTGTACGGGCGCGCCATGTCGTAGCCGATCGCGTAGAACTGCGCGAGCGGCTTGTTGTCGGGGCTGAGCCAGCTGCGACCACCGTCGAAGGTCACGCCCATGCCGTGGTCATGGCCGAGCAGCATGTGGTCGCTGTCCTTGGGGTTGATCCACAGCGCGTGGTTGTCACCGCCGAAGCCGAACGGCGAGGACCACGTCTTGCCGCCGTCCGTCGTGTGCACGACGCCGACGCTGAGCAAGTACAGGTGCTCCTTGTCGTTCGGGTCCACGCGGATCTGGCCGTAGTAGTACGGCGGGTTGGCGCCGGAGAAACCGCCACGACCGCCGCCCGGCGCACCAGCACCCGCCGGCGCCGCGGCCACTTCCGCCGGGGCCACCTTCCGCCACGACGAGCCACCATCGTCCGAGCGGTACAGCTCGTCGCCGATGGAACCATCGCCAAAGCCCTGCATCATGCGACGGCGGCGCTCATCAGCGGCCACCGTGCGTGAGTTCGCGTTCTCGATCACCGCGTACACCGTCTGCGGCGCATTGCGCGCGACGGACAACCCGATACGGCCGATCATGCCCGTCGGCAGACCATTCGTCAGCTGACGCCACGTGGCGCCGCCATCGGTGGACTTGAAGATCGCGCTGCCCGGGCCGCCTTCACCGAACGTCCACGGTTTGCGCACTTTGTCGTACGTCGCGCCGTAGATCACGTTCGGGTTCGACGGATCGGCCACGATGTCGATGGCGCCGATCGCGCGACCGTCCACCGTGTGCGCCAACGTCTTGGTCCAGGTCGTGCCGCCATCCGTGGTGCGGTAGATGCCGCGGTCCGGATTCTCGCTGTACAAGTTGCCGCTCACCGCCACGAGCACCTGATCGGGGCTGCGCGGATGCACGATGATGCGACCGATCCGGCCCGCATTCGGGAGCCCGACCTGCGTCCACGACACGCCGCCGTCGGTGGACTTGTACATACCATTGCCGCCGTACGTCGAGCGCGAGTTATTGGCCTCGCCCGTGCCCACGTACACCGTCGTCGGACGGCTCGGCGAGAGCGCCACTGCGCCGATCGCGGCCGCGCCCTGGTTCTCGAAGACCGACGTGAACGTGATGCCGTTGTTCACCGTCTTCCACAGGCCGCCCGTGGCGGTCGCGGCGTAGAAGGTGCGCGGGTTCGCCTCGTCCACGGCGAACTCCACATACCGACCACCCTGCGAGGTCGGACCGATCTCGCGTAGGCGGACCGCATCGACGAGTTGGGCAGCATTCTGGGCGGCGACCGGTGCGGTCACCCCTCCCATCAGCGCGAGGACCATCAACAGGCCGTGCATCAGCCGGTTCCGAACGTGCATCGTCTGGCTCCCTTGGGTTACGAGCGTGTTCCAGTGTGGGGTCACCGACCCCAGTCTAAACATACGCGCCACGGTCAGCGCCGTTGAGCGGGCGGGTCCCCTTCGAGGCGGGGCGACTGCCAGCCCTCGACCACGCGGGCGGCGCGGAAGAGGTCATCCGCCGCCTGCTGCACCTTCCCCCGGAGCCGCTTGGGCATGTCCGGATGGGCCGGCAGGAAGGCGATCAACGCATCGGCCGCCGCGGCCGACTGCTGGCCGTCGAGGAGCGTATTGAGCCAGCTGAGGGGGAAGAAGATGTCCCCCGTCCGCTGGATCTCCTCCACCAGCTCCAGCCCCGGCGTCACGTACTTCACCGCGTGCTGGGCCCGGAGCGGATGCGCCGCCGCGCCCAGCGCATCGAGCACCCACGACTCCCGGCGCCGGTTGGCCACGTCGGCGAAGCTGGCCACCACCGAGTCGCGCTGCAGGGTGTCGCGCGAGAGCGCGGGCCGGATGAACGCGAAGCGCTCGCGACGGTCCGGATTGGTGATGCGGGTGGCTTCGACATCGAGGATCGAATCAGCATTGGCCACCTCGCGCACCGCGAGCCCTTCGGCCAATCCCGTGTACTGCTGTTCGCTCAGCGTGAGCCCAGGGATCATCTCCTGCTTGGCCCACACGCGGGTGAGACGCGCGAAGCCGTCGGCGGTGAGCGCAGTGCCGGCATACGCGATCCAGAATGCGCTCTTCCGGCTCACGCCCTCGGCCGATGCGAGCGCCATCTCGAGCATC
>JBEIVF010000197.1:0-3770 GCA_040374005.1 Gemmatimonadaceae bacterium
CGGCCACGGACACCATCACCGGTCAGCGGTTGCAGGTCATCCTGCTCACGGCGGGACCGGGCGACGCCGTCTGGGAGATGTTCGGCCACAACTTGTTGTGGATCCGCGACACGGTGAGCGGCGAGGGCCTCGCGTGGAACTGGGGAAAATTCTCGTTCAACGAGCCCAAGTTCCTCCAGCGCTTCCTGCTCGGCGACACGCGCTACTGGATGGAAGGCGACGATGTGGCATCGACGCTCGCGTACTACCAGTCCACGAATCGCGAAGTGATCGCGCAGGAGTTGGCGCTCACGCCTGGCGAGCGGGCGGCGTTGTTGGCGTTCGTGACGACCAATGCGCGCGAGGAGAACACGTACTATCGGTACGACTATTTCCTGGACAATTGCTCGACGCGGCTCCGGGATGCGATCGATCTAGTGACGGGTGGGGCACTGCGCGATGCGATCGGAGGTGTGCCGACTGATCCGCGGCTCACGTACCGGGGGGAGACGCTGCGGTTGGTGCAAGATGATCCGTGGCTCGTGGCAGGGATCGATCTCGCGCTCGGCCGGCCAGCGGACGCGGCGCGATCACCATGGGAGACGGCCTTCGTGCCGATGCAGCTGCGCAACACGCTGCGCAACGTTGAGATCCGCGATGCGGTCGGGGGCACGCGCGCGCTCGTGGTGCGGGAGACGGTGATGGTCACGGCGAACCGTGTCGCGGAGCCGCAAGGATTTCCGGCGTTGCCGAAGGACCGGGGGCCGCGGGTACCGCGCTCGCTCGCGACGATCATCGGCGTGGTGCTACTGGGGCTCGCGGTCTTGGTGTATCGCCGTGTGACATGGGCGGTGGTACCGGTCGCAGTCATCATCTCCGCGGTGCATGTGGTGATGGGGGGCATCTCCACGGCCATCCTGGCGATGTGGTTGTTCACCAAGCACGTGTTCTGGTCGTGGAATGCGCACTTGTTGCTGATGACTCCGTTGTCCTTGGTGCTCGCGGTGCTGATCCCCTGGCAGCTGTGGAAGCGGCGCGTGTCCATGAGCGTCGTGATGTATCACTCGGTGTTCGCACTCATCGCGGCGATGGTCCCACTCGTAGCGGATCTCAGTGCCGGGTCTCCAATGCGCACTGAGCCCAGAGCGCTATTCGCACTCTGGGCTCAGGCTGCCGTCATCCTCTACAGCGCGATGGCCATCGCGCTGCTCAGCCGGTGGTTCAGGGAACGATCACCTTCTTGAGCTGATCCTTCCCCTTGTCCTTCGCGGGGATGCCGTTCTTCATCCAGTCCGGCGGCTCCATCCCGCGCAACTTCGCATCGAAGAACTCCTGCATCTTCTGCGCCATGTCCTTCTGATTGGCGCGTGACGCAGGGTTATGCACGTCGTTGTTGTAGTTGATCATGTACACCTCCTTCTGGAGGCGGCGCAGCCCGACGTACAGTTCGATGCCTTGGTACCATGGCACCGCATCGTCTTGGTCGTTGTGCATGATGAAGAGCGGCGTGTTCACGCGGTCGAGCCAGAACAACGGCGAGTTCTCGATGTACAACTGCTGGCCTTCCCACAGCGACTTGCCCAGGCGGCTCTGGCCGACCTCGTATTGGAAGGCGCGCGCCATGCCCGAGCCCCAGCGGATCCCGCCGTAGGCCGACGTCATGTTGGCCACCGGGGCGCCTGCCATCGCGGCGCTGAACAAGTTGCTCTGCGTGATGATGTACGAGGCCTGGTACCCGCCCCACGACTGGCCCTGCAGGCCGAGGCCCTTCGGGTCCACGTAGCCGCGCTCGAGCAACTTCTGGACTCCCGGCACGATCGACTTCACCGCGCTCGGACCCGGGTAGCCTTCTTCGTACCAGATATCCGGCTCGAAGACGAGATACCCGTTCGACGCGTAGTGCGTCGGGTTGATCACATTGCGGCCCGTGGGCGCGATGTAGTTGTTGAGCCCGTCCGACAGGTCCTCGTAGAAGTACGCGACCATCGGGTACTTCTTGGTGGGGTCGAAGTCCTCCGGCTTGTACAGGATGCCCTGGAGCGGCTTCCCGTCCATGCTCGTCCACGTGACGAGCTCCGCGGTGACCCAGTTGTACTCCGACTGCCACGGATTGGCATCCGAGATCTTGGTGACATTAGTGAGCGACGGACCGACCCAGAGGTTCGGGAATTCGATCGCAGTGCTCCGCGTCATCAGGTACATCTCGGCGTCACGCGCCTTCTGCGGTGTGCCGTAGTTGTAGTCGCCCATCAGGATCTGCTCCGGCGCACGCGTGGCGCCGAGCTGATCGCGGTAGTAGCCGCTGGCCTTGGTGCGCTCACTGAACGCGCGGAGGAGCAGGGGCTTGGCGGGATCGATCATCCGATCCTCATCCGGATCCAGGTTCACGAGGCGGAGCGTCATCTCGACCGCGCGGCCGGCGCCATCCGTCACGTTGATCGGCGCGCGCACGCCCATCGGGTCGAGCTCCCAGATGTCGAAGCGGTCGTACACGAGCATCGCGCGCTCGTCCTTGGTCCAGCCCGCGACACCCCACGGCCCCGGCGTGCTCGGGACGCTGTGCGTCTCCTGATCGAAACGCACGCCCTTCACCGGCGCGGTCACGTTCACCGTCTGCTTGGTCGCGATGTGGTACGCGTGCCACGCGCCGTCGCGGAAGTACGTGACGTACTTGGCCATCGGCGACAGCGACGCGCCACCCTCGTTCTTCTCGAGCAGCATCGTACGTGCGCCCGTCGTCGCATCCACGAGGTAGATGTCGTTGCCGGCATCGCCCCACATCCGCTCCACGTTGTAGCGCACACCGGTGGAGGCCACGCCGAGGCGGCCATCATCGGAGAGTGTGACCGACGGCATCGAGTCATTGGTCAGGCGCACGACCTTCTTCGTGGCCATGTGGTAGATGGCCTGGTACGTCGGATTGCGGTCGCGGCTCACCGACAGGAGCTGCGCCGGCTGCAACTGCGCGTCCTTCCAGTGCCACAGGTCGTACACGGCCTTGCCGACCAGTGAATCGGCCGGGATCGGCTCTTCGGTCGGCAGCGCCAGCGAGAACGTCAAGGCAGTGCCGGCCCGCGTGAACGCGACCGCGCCGTTGTCGGCGACGCGCGTATCCGTGGGGAGCGCGGCCGTGGCCACGACGGCCTGCGCCGTCCCGGCCTTCACGGTGCCGTGATAGATCGTGAGCGTGGCCTTCTCCTTGCCGAACGCATCGCGGTCGGTGGTGAAGGCGAACTGCTGCTGGGCACGGTCGAAGGTGAAGCCCCGGTAATTCCCTGGGCCGCTCAGCACCGTGCGCGTGGTGCCCGCGGTGAGATCGCGCAGGTACACGCCGTCCTTGGTGGAGTCACGCGCCGTGATCACGTAGGCGAGGACCTTCGCGCTGTCGTCAAACGTGTACGATGCCACATCACTGAGGCGCTCTTCAGCACCCGTGTCGAGGTTGCGGAGCACGATTGCCGAGCCCAGCGTGCGTCGCGGTCCGGACGGCGCGGCCGCGGCCGCGGGCGTGGCCCCCGCGGCCCCGCCGCGTCCACCACGTCCACCAGCGCCACCGGGAGCGTTCGCGCTATCGGGCGTCGCGCCCGGCGCGTAGATCATCCACGACCCGCTCGCGCTCGGCAGTCGATACCCGCGCACGTTGGGGATCGTGCTCTGCTCACCAGAGGCGAGGTTGATGATCACCAGCGAATTCGGCGCCGCCGCGGGAGCCGCCGCTCCGTTGCCCCCACGACCCGCTGGGCGCGCCGCCGCGGCCGCATCGACCTCAGCCTTGGTGGCCTGTGTGGTCA
>JBEIVF010000023.1:0-15140 GCA_040374005.1 Gemmatimonadaceae bacterium
AGGGGCGCCCTAGGGGACCCCCTCTGGTGCGCCAGCACTTTCCCCCTTAGCTTCTGCCTCGTTAGCACGGCGTCCGCCGTGACTGACGCAACGACTCACTCTTCCGGGAGAGTACGAGATGCCAGCGAAGAAGAAGGCCGTCAAGAAGGCGGCGAAGAAGGCGACGACGAAGGCGGCGCCGAAGAAGGCCGCGAAGAAGACGGTGAAGAAGGCGGCGAAGAAGGTCGCGAAGAAGGCCGCGCCGAAGAAGGTCGCGAAGAAGGCCGCGCCGAAGAAGAAGGTCGCGCGTAAGCCGAATGCGGCGTTCATGAAGGCGATGATGCCGAGCGCGGATCTCGCTGCGGTCGTTGGCGCCGGCGCGCTGCCGCGCACCGAAGTCACCAAGAAGATCTGGGCCTACATCAAGAAGAACGGCCTCCAGGACAAGAAGAACCGCCGCGAGATCAACGCCGATGACAAGCTGAAGAAGGTGTTCGGCGGCAAGGCGAAGGTGAACATGTTCGAGATGACGAAGCTCGTCTCGAAGCACCTCAAGTAAGCACAACTTTCGTTCTGTTGGTGACGTACACGAGGGGGCGGTCCACAGTGGCCCGCCCCCTTCGTATGTCCCACCGTTCCTGCACCGACTCGTGCCGTGACCGATACTACTCCGCCCAAGTCCCCGTCCAACGCTGTCGCCGCCGCTCGTGCGGGATCGGCGACGGGCCGCACGTGGGAGAACATCAAGTCGATCGTCGGCACCATCGCGATCTTCCTCGTGCTCCGCACGTTCCTCATCGAAGCGTACCGCATCCCCTCGGGCTCGATGATCCCGTCGCTGCTCATCGGCGATTGGCTGTTCGTGAACAAGTTGCGGTACGGCCCGCACGTCCCGTTCACGAACATCAATCTCCCGGGCTACGCCGAGCCGCAGCGCGGTGACGTCGCGGTGTTCCAGTCGCCCACGCAGATCGATCAACCGTGGGATCCCAATCCCATCCTCGTGAAGCGCATCGTCGGCGTCCCCGGCGACACGCTGCACATGCGCGCCGGCATGCTCTATCGCGATGGCGTCGCGCAGCCCCAAGCGCACCAGCCCGTCCCGCTCGACGACGGCATGGGCGGCAGCATCGATCCGCTCTTCGCGTGGCAGGCCCAGTACACCCTCCAGGACTCGCGCTTCGGCCCCGCGCCGTCGCCGTCACTGGATGACTGGGGACCACTGGTCGTGCCCGCTGGGTACTACTTCATGCTCGGCGACGCGCGCCACGGGAGCAAGGATTCGCGCTTCTGGGGGATCGTCCCGCGCGAGAATTTCCGTGGGCGCCCGTTGTTCGTCTATTACTCGTACAACGCGGACGACTCCGATCGGCCGTTGCCCGCGATCACCGACATCCGCTGGGGTCGACTCGGGACGTTCATCCGCTAGCCCGCGGGTGGCCCCCGCGCCGCCCGCGGGGTACACTGGAGGACGATGGCGCAGTTCTTCCCTCGAGAGAGCATCGCGTGGCGTCTGGAAGAGCCCTCCGCGCTCCGGCGCTTCACCGTGGCGATCGTGCCGTACGGCCTCGCCGTCGGCATGCTCCTCCGCCTCTTCCGCTGGGTGATCCTCGCCGTGGTGCAGCCCTCGCACCCGGCCACGTTCATCGCGACCTACCTCATCGCGATCGCGGCCCTGGCCGCCCTCACGGCCGGCCACCTCGCCAGCTTCACGCTGCGCTCCTGGCGCTGGCGGGCCCCCGTGTTCGGGCTCATCGTCGCGGCCGGCGAATCGCTGACCAGTCTCGCGCTCACCGCGCTCGGCACCGAACGCATCGGACGCCTTGCGCTCGCCACCTTCGCCGACTGGCTCCCCACCTCGCTCATGATCCTGTGGAGCCGCGTCATCCTCGTCGCCCTCTTCGCCGGCGTCCTGGCCATCACCGTCACCGTGATGCGCCGCACCCTGCACGAACCGCCCCTCTCCTGATGCGATCGCGTTCGTTGGTCCTCCTCGCGGCCCTCACCGCCGCCTCCGCCTCGGCGCAGTCCGCGCCCGCCGCCCGCCCCTTCGGCACGCTCCGCGACCAGTCGGCGCGCCAACAACAGTGGCTCGAACAGCGCCTCGACCAGTTCCTCCCCGGCCTCATGCGCCAGTACGGGATCGACCTCTGGGTCATTCCGATGCGGGAGTACAACGAGGACCCGCTGTTCCGGGCGCTGGTGTCGCCCACGACCTTTGCCGCGCGGCGCCGGACGATCTACGTGTTCCACGACCGGGGCCCCGCGCGGGGCGTAGAACGCCTCGCCTTGGGCGGAACGTCCCAGGGAGGCGTCTACGAGGCGGTGCGCACCACCAAATCGATCCCGGGGCCCGCTGGCGTCGGCGGCCGCACCGCCGAACTGTGGGGTGACGAGCAGTGGACCGTCCTCAAGAAGGTCATCGAGGAGCGCAATCCGAAGGTCATCGGCATCAACCGGTCCCGCACCTTCGCCTTCGCCGACGGGCTGTCGTCGGGTGACCTCGAGGGGATGACCGAGGTCCTCGGGCCGGCGCTCGCCGCCAAGTTCAAGCCCGTAGAGGGATTGGCCGTCGACCTGCTCGCCCTGCGCCTTGCCGACGAAGACGCGTTCTACCGCGACCTCCAACAGCTCGTGTGGGCGCAGATCGAGGAGATGTTCTCGGAGCGCACCATCACGCCGGGCGTCACGCGGACGAGCGATCTCGTGTGGTGGTGGCGGCAGCGCATCACCGACCTCGGCCTCGCCACGTGGTTCCAGCCCTCGGTCAGCGTCCAGCGGCAGGGGTGGACGGCCGAGCGCCTCGGTGAGGATCCCATCATCGAGCGCGGCGACGTGCTCTGGTGCGATGTGGGCGTCACGGCGCTGGGGCTCAACACCGACACCCAGCACAACGCGTACGTGCTCCGCGCGGGCGAGACGGCGCCGCCGGCGGGGCTCCAAGCGGCGCTGCGGAACAGCAATCGCCTGCAGGACCTTCTGTTCGAAGAGACCGAACCGGGCCGTTCGGGGAACGACATCCTGTTCCGCGTGCTCGCCAAGATGCGGGCCGAGGGGCTCAACGGCACGGTGTACTCGCACCCCATCGGGTTGCACGGGCACGGCGCGGGCTCGCTGATCGGTCTGTGGGATTACCAAGAGGGCGTCCCGGGACGCGGCGATCACACTGTGACGGGGTCGATGTGGTTCTCGAGCGAGCTCCAGGTGACGACGCCGGTGCCGGAGTGGGGCGGGCAGCCGGTGAGAATGGCGCAGGAGGAAGACTTCTCCATCGGCGCCGATGGTCGCGCACGATGGGTGCATCGGCGGCAGTCGGAGTTTTGGCTGGTTAGGTTCTAGTAGCACGAGAAGCACGAGTGGCACGAGAGGCACGGGTCTTTACTGTGAGTCCGACTCGCCACTCACTCTTTACTCCAAACTTGGCGTGTGTTCGTGAAACGTTTGATCGTGGTCGGGGACCGGATCCTCGTGAAGGTCGAGGATTCGGAGCAGCGGACAAAAGTGGGGCTGTATCTGCCGCCGACGGCGGTGGATACGCAGCAGGTGCAGGGGGGCGAGATCATCGCCACGGGGCCGGGGCATCCGATGCCGGACCTCGCCGACTCGGCGTCGGATGAGCCGTGGAACATGCGTCAGCGCGAGGCGAAGTACGTTCCGATGCAGGCGCGGCAGGGCGACTACGCGCTGTTCTTCCGCAAGGCCGCTGTCGAGATCACGTTCGAGAACGAAGTGTATCTGGTCGTGCCGCAGCAGGCGATCCTCGCGCTCGTGCGCGAGGGGATCCCGCTCGACGATCTGTAACCATTCAGCAGGAGTCGCACTGATGTATCCCGAAGGCATGGTGGCGCCGATGCGCGCCGAACTCACGTCCGTTGGACTGACCGAACTCCGCACGGCCGCTGAGGTGGACGCGGCGTTGAAGGAGGCGAAGGGCACGACGTTGGTCGTCGTCAACTCGGTGTGCGGCTGCGCGGCGCGCAATGCGCGTCCGGCGATCGCCTCCGCGGTGCAGCACGCGGTGAAGCCCGATCACCTCACGACGGTGTTCGCGGGGCAGGACAACGACGCGACGCGCCAGGCGCGTTCGTACTTCACGGGCTACGCCCCGTCGTCGCCGAGCATCGCGCTCCTCAAGGACGGCGCGCCGGTGTTCATGCTCGAGCGTTGGCAGATCGAAGGCCGCCCCGCCTCCGCCATCGCGGCGGACTTGGTCGCGGCCTTCGACCAGCACTGCGGTTCGTCGAACTAACGCACCCTTACGACTGCAGGACCCAACGCCCGAGCTCTCGCAGGCTCGGGCGTTTGCCGTACATGAGCAAGCCCACGCGATAGATCCGCGACGACAACCAGATCGCGCCCACGCACGACACCGCGAGTCCCAGCAACACGAGCGCGAGCTCCATCGCGGGGATCGGCACCACCGACATCCGCAGCGGCATCACGATGGGTGCCGAAAACGGGAGCCATGACAGCACCTTCGCCATCGTGCTCGTCGGCGCCAGCATGATCGGCTGCAAGAACACGATGCTCGCGATGAGCAACATCATGATCGGCTGCGACGCCTGCTGTGCTTCTTGGTCGCTGTTGACCGTGGCTCCCGCCGCGGCGAACAGCGACGCGTAGAACAGGAAGCCGAGGATGAACAGCGCAATGAAGATCAGCAGCGTGCCGATCGACACTTCGGGGAACGGGATGGGCGGCAACGCCCCGACGCCGACCATCTCGAAGATCCGGGAGCGGAAACTCCACAGCAGCACGCCGCTGGCCAGCCACACGATCTGCTGCGTGAGCGACACCGCCGCCACGCCGAACACCTTCCCCGCGAGCAACGTGTCCGGCTTCACGCTCGCCACGATCACCTCGGCCACGCGCGTGGTCTTCTCCTCGAGCACCGAGCGCAGGATGTTCTGTCCGTAGAGGATGAGCATCATGTACAACAAGAACGAGACGATGAAGCCGAGGATCGACGCCCCCAAGCCCGAGCCGCCGCGGCCCTTCTCCGTGATGCGCTCCGCTTGGAGCTGCACCCGCACGCGGGTGAGCGACTCGATCCGCACCGGATCCAATCCCTCGGCCTCGAGGCGCGTCTGCAACACCACGGCGCGGATGGCCGCTTCGATGGCGTCCATCTCCCCGACGGAGGACGCGTTGCGTCCCGCATACCGCGCGCGCTGCCCAGCGACGGTCGCCGAATCCACGACGAGGTAGCCGGAGAGTTCCTCGCGCATCACGGAGGCCGTCAGCAACGACTCCGCGGCGGCGAGCTCGGCCGGGGCGATGTCGCGCACGCCGATCGTGCCGGTGTCGGCCATCGGCCCCACGATCCGCGCGGCGATGCGCGTGCCGAGGCCGAGGCCGGTGACGTCGACGATCTCGATCTTGCCGACCTTGGCATCGCGGATACTGCCGGCCGACATGATGGCCGGCAACACCATGATCGCCGAGAGGAGGATGGGCCCGAAGACCGTGGAGATGATGAACCACTTGGTCCGTACGCGCTCGAGATACTCGCGCTTGATCACTGCCCAGAGCTTAGCCATTGCCTGTCATCCCGTCTTCGATGCCCGTAGCGCCGACCTTCTCGAGGAAGATCTGGTGGAGTGAAGGATTCACCCGTTCGAACCGCTCGATCTGCGCGCCAGTGGCGATCAGGCGTTGGAGCAAGACCTGCGGATCAGCGTTCGCCGCCAATTCCAGTTCGACGAACCGATTGTTGTGGTCTGCGCGCTGCACCAAGGTGCGGTCATTCAACAGATGCGTGATCTCGGGCGTCATCTCCCCGGCCAGCTTCAGCGCGATCGATCGGTCGCCGTGCGCCGACTTGACGCCACTGACGGTGCCATCGAGCACCTTCTCTCCCCGCGCGATGATGCACACCGAGTCGCACATCCGCTCCGCGTTGTCCATCAGATGCGTGGAGAAGATCACCGTCTTGCCCGCCTGCTTGAGCGCAACGATGGTGTCCTTGAGCGCCTGCGCATTGATCGGGTCGAGACCGCTGAACGGCTCGTCGAGGATCACCAGATCGGGCTCGTGGAGCAACGTGCTGATGAACTGCACCTTCTGCTGCATACCACGCGAGAGCTCATCCACCTTCGACTTGCCCCAGTCCTTGTCGGCCGTCTTGAGCGACATGCGCTCCAGCCACATGTCGATGCGCTTGTTGGCATCGACGGGCCGCACGCCCTTCAACTCCGCGAGGAACATCAGCAAGCGGCGCACTTCCATCTTGCGATAGAGGCCCCGCTCCTCGGGGAGATAGCCGAGGCGATCCTGGATGCTCCCATCGTTGTTCGGACGGCCGAGCACCGTGATCGATCCGGTGTCGGGCGCGATCACATTGAGGATCATGCGGATGGTCGTGGTCTTGCCGGCGCCGTTGGGCCCCAGCAAGCCGTACACCGCGCCGCGTGGCACCTGCAGCGACAAGTCGCGGACCGCGACGTGCTCGGCGTAGCGTTTGGAGATGGTGCGGATGTCGATGGCGAGATCGGTCATCGGGCGACTCCAGTGCTGGTGGTGCCGACCGGGCGCGGCCAGACATTGTCGGATGGATCACGGTCGGGGAACCGGCGGCCGGGGTCGAGCTGCAGGCCGATGACCCTGCGAGGGCCGAGGTCGACTTCCATGACATGACTACGGCGACCGTCGAACCAGGTTTCGACCGGGAGTCGGATCTCCACGGTGGACCGGCCGACCAGTCGGCTATTCTCTGGCATGCGCACGGCACCGTCCACGTCTTCCAGCATGACGTGGACGACGATCGGCGACGGCATCTGCCCGTACTGCCGCACGGTGAACTTGGCCTTGCCACCGGTCACGGTCACGTCAGTGATGGCGCCGTCCACGCTCTCGTTGGTGAACAGCCACGTATTCCAGAACCAGCCGAGGTCGGCGCCCAGCGAGCGCTGCATCGAGAACATCCAATCCCACGGCGACGGATGCTTGAAGCGCCACGCCACACCGAACTCGCGGTGCGCGCGCTGCACGGCCGTGTCGCTGAAGATGCCGCCGAGCATGGAGAGCATGAGCGGCGTCTTCGAGTAGGTCTGGTACCCATAGCCCGTGGGTCCGCCGTAGTTGGCGTTCCACATGAGCGGCGCTTCGTTCTCGTCGCCGTTGCGGCGGCCGTACGACTGGCCTTGTCCGTCGAGCACCGGCGGGCGGCCGGCGGCGTCGGCGTCGGACAAGATGTTCATGTACTGGTTGAACCCTTCGTCCATCCAGCCCCAGCGCGTCTCGTTGTTACCGACGACCATCGGCCACCACATGTGGGCGGTCTCGTGGTCGGCCGCACCGGCGTTGGAGTTGATGACCATCGGGTATTCCATGCCCGCGCTCGGTCCGTCCTGCAGCGTGAGCTGCGGGAACTCATACGGGAACCAGAGCTTGGAGTAGAACTCCAGTGCGTGCTTGGAGATCGGTAGTGCGTTGGCGAACAGACGGGCGTTGCCCGGCTGATAGAATTGGTGCACCGGCACATACCCCTTCGTCGGGATGTTGGCGCGCGTGGCCTGCCAGTTGAACTTCTTGGCCGTGGCCCAGGCGAAGTCGTTCACCATGTCGGCGACGTAGTGCCACTCCAGGCGACCGGTCGTGCTGGTGGCCGTCGCGCGGCCCGGTCCCACTTCGTTGTCGCCGACGATGGTGACGATGTCGTCGGTGCTGAGCACGCGCGCGAGGCGCTCACGCGCCGTGGCCGTGAGGACCTGCTGTGGATTCTGCAGCACGCCCGTCGCACTCACCAGCCAGCCGGCGGGGGCGTCGATGCGCACGTCGAAGCGGCCGAAGTTGTTGTAGAACTCCGACGGGCCGAGGTAGAGCTCGGTGTCCCAGCCGAAGAGATCGTCGTACTTGGCGAGGCGCGGATACCACTGCGTGGGCTGGTAGAGCGTGTCGCCCCAGCGCTGCGTCATGCGGTGGCCGGAGCCCGCGCCGCCGGGAAGTTTGTGATTCCACTCGATGTCGACGCTCACCGTGCCGCGGGGCGGGACTGGCGTGGCGAGGTTGATCACGCCGTTGGTGGTCTGGAGGCCCGTGGCCGAGTTCGTCGGCGCACCACCGCGTCCTCCACGACCGCCAGCGCCCGGCGCGGCCGTCGTCGGCACCACGTTGCCCGCGACCGCGAGGCGCGTGATGACCATCCCATCGGTCTCTTCGGCCGGCGTCGATGGCGCCGCGTGCGGCGTGCGCGCGCGGAAGATGTTGGGATCGAGCCGCAGTCGCAGCGCGCGCAGCGTGTCGGGGCTCGCGTTGGTCACGAGGATGGTGCCGCGCCCGAATAATCGCGAGGTCGCCGTGTCGATCCGCACCGCGATGGTGTAGTCCGTGCGCGGCTGCCAAAAGTTGCGTCCGGGACGACCCGTCGAGTCACGGGTGCCGGCGGCGTGCGCGCGGCGGATCGCGTTCGTGAGCGGAATGTCGCGGCGGATCGCGCGAGGGGGGGCGTCTTGGGCGACCGTGGTGCTCGGCGCGGCGAGGAGGAGCGCGGCGGAGCAGAGGAGGAGGGTGTTTCGCGTCATGGGCATCTCTAATGGTAGCACTGGTCGGGCGTGCTGAGCATGGTCGTGCGTCCTGTTGCGATGCGTGCCAGGTCGTCAGGTCGGGCTGACCGGGGTAGCCCCGTCTCGCGGCAGACGGCCATCTTGAGGTCGGACGGATACTTCCTCCAACACCCAGGGCACCCCCCCAGTGTCATCGTTGCGAACCGTTTCACCGTTGGTTCCCCTCTCCGCATTGGCGTTCGCGGTCGCGCATGTCGGCTTCGAGTACGTGAACGGGGGGGTCAAGACCCATCACTTTCTCGCACGCGGCGACCTCCCAGGATTCTCGAACTGGCTGGGACTGCTCGTCTTGCCTCTGTTGGGTCTCGTTCTCGCAGTTCGCGCCACGTCGGTACACGGTGGCCAAGCCAGTGGTATCCTGCCGCCCACGCTCGCCGCCGGTGCAGCGGGATCACTGGCCTACGGCGCCGCAATGGCCACGGCATTCCATTTTGGCCTAGAGCAAGTCACCTTTGCGCTCTTCCTCGGCCTCTTCCTCTGTGCGATCGCGCGACCCGTCTACCGGGTCGAGTACATCTTCGGGTTCGTCGTGGGCATGACCGTCACCTTCGGTAGCGTCATCCCGCTGGTCATCGCACTCGGTTTCGCCACGATCTCATTCGTGCTGCGTCGTTCCGCGGTGTTCGTCTGGTCAGCAGTGCGAAGACATCGGAAGTAGTGCGATGTCGCCTCCGCGACGCATCACCATCCGCAGAGTGCCCGCCGAAGCAATCGGTGTCGGTCGGTGAATCGCCCGACCGCCGTCACACCCCGAACCGCTCCTTCGCCCGCCGCACCGCCGTCGCCAGCGCCGTGACATCACTGGCATCGTTATAGACCCAGAACGAGGCTCTGGCCGTTGCCGGCTGTCCGATGAACCGCATCAGCGGCTGCGCACAGTGATGCCCCGCCCGCACGCAGATGTCCTCAGCGTCGAGCAACTGCGCCAGATCGTGCGGATGCACGCCCTCCACGGAGAACGACACGGCCCCGCTCCGGCGCTCGGCCGGCGGACCATAGGTCCTCACGCCGTCGATGGCATTGAGCTCAGTCAGCGCCTGCGCCACCAAGGTCTGCTCGTGCGCCCGCACGCGATCAATCCCCAGCGCGAGGAGCCAATCACACGCCGCCCCCATGCCCACGGCACCACCCACATTGGGCGTCCCCGCCTCGAACTTGTGCGGGATCACATTCCACGACGTATCATCGTCGCGCACGAACTCGATCATGTCGCCACCTAACTGCCACGGCGGCATCTGCTCCAGCAACGCGCGCTTGCCCCACAGCGCGCCGATGCCCGTCGGCCCACCCAGCTTGTGACCGCTGAAGGCGTAGAAGTCCACACCTAACGCGTGCACATCCACCGCGATGTGCGGCACGGCCTGCGCCCCATCGCACACGACCACCGCACCCGCCGCGTGCGCCATCGCCGCGATCTCGGCGACGGGATTGATCGTGCCCAGCACATTCGACACGTGCGGCAACGCCACGATGCGCACCGGTCCCTGCAACGCCGCGCGCATCGCGTCGAGATCGATCTCACCACTCGGTGTCAGCTCCACGATCACGAACTCCGCTCCCACACGCTTCGCCAACTGCTGCCACGGCACGAAGTTGGCGTGGTGCTCCATCCGCGTGACGACGATGCGATCACCAGAGCGCACGTTCGCGGCGCCATACGTGTTGGCCACGAGGTTCATCGCCTCGGTCGTACCACGCGTGAACAACACGGTGTCGGGATCCGCCTGCGCGCCGATGAATCGCGCCACACTCAGCCGCGCGGCGTGATAGCGCTCGGTGGCGCGCACCGACAACTCGTACGCCCCGCGATGCGGATTGGCGTTGTCGTGCGTGTAGTAGTCGCGGATGGCGTCGAGCACGGCCTGCGGCTTCTGCGCCGTGGCGGCCGAGTCGAGATAGCGGAGCGCGGGCGCACCAGCCAGGAGCGGGAACTGCGAGCGATCAACGAGCATCAGAACGACTCCGGTGCGGGGCGGACCCACACAGCATCTTCAGAGATCTGCACTTCGTAGACGGTCACGCGACCGAGTGGCTCCTCGCGCTGGCCTTTGCCGCGCAGTGGGCCGCGGACGGCGCGCCCCGAGCGACAGTCGAACGCCGCACCATGCCATGAACACACCACGGCGCCGGTGACATCGACCTCGCCATCCGACAACGGGAACTGCTGATGGGGACACCGGTCCGACACCGCGTGGACCGCGCCGCCGTGCGACACCAGGCACACGCGCGATGCATCACTCAGTGTCACTCCCAACAATGACCCAGGCGCGAGGTCTCGAACAGCACACACCCGCTCAAAGGGCCGTTCACTCACGCCGCGATCACTCGGACGAAACAGGCGCGTCGGCGGGGCCCGCGAGCGCCGACTTCATCGCGTGCCACGCCAACGTCGCGCACTTCACGCGGATCGGGTACTTCGCGACGCCGCTCAACACCTTGAGCGAGCCCAGCGACGGATCGGCGGCCTCCTGCCCCATCACCATCGCGTGGAAGCGGTCGAACAACACGCCCGCTTCACCACGCGTCTTGCCGGTGATCGCCGCCGTCATCAACGACGCACTGGCCTTGGCGATCGCACAGCCCTGCCCCTGGAACGTCGCCTCGGCCACCTGCTCACCGTCGACGCGCACCCACACACTCACGTGGTCGCCGCACAGCGGGTTCTTCCCCTCGGCATGCCCCGTGGCCTCGGCGAGCACGCGATAATTGCGTGGTCGCCGATTGTGTTCCAGAATGGTCTCCTGGTACAGCGCCTCGAGCGATGCCCCGTCGCTCACGAGACCGTCGCGACGTTGAACTGCTCGAACGCCAACGCCTCGAGCGACTCGCGCAGCGCGTCCACTTCGATGGTATCCAACGCCTCACAGGCGAACGCATACGTCAACAACGCGCGCGCGGTCTCCTTGCCGATGCCACGGCTCTTCAGATAGAAGAGCAGGGTGTCGTCGAGGCGACCCACCGTCGCGCCGTGCGTGCAGCGCACGTCGTCGGCGAAGATCTCGAGCTGCGGCTTGCTGTCGATCTTGGCCGTGTCGGAGAGCAGCAACGCGTGGTTGGTCTGCTTGCCGTCGGTCTTCTGCGCGATCGGGTCCACCAGCACCTTGCCGTTGAACACGCCGCGCGAGCTGTCGTCGAGGATGCCCTTGTACAACTCACGGCTCGCCGTGTGCTCGTCGGCGTGGTGCACGTACGTCTGGTGATCGCAATGCTGATCGCCCGCCAACATGTACAAGCCATTGAGACGCCCTTCACCACCCGGCGCGCCCAACTTGGTGTAGATGTTGGAGCGCGACAACCGTGCGCCCGTCGCGTACGAGAACTGATGGAAGACGGTGTCCTTGGCCTGCATCGCCTGCACGGTGGCCACGTGGTAGGCGTCCGTCGCCTCACGCTGCACCTTGTAGTGCTCGATGTACGCGCCGTCGTCCAAGCGCACTTCGGTCACGGCGTTGGTCAGGTAGCCCGACCCACCGAGGCCGACGAACGATTCGATGACCGCCATCTTGCTGTGACGACCCGCGGCAATGAGCACGCGCGGGAAGATGGACGCGCCCGAGGCCGCGCTGTCGGCCACCCACATGATGTGGAGCGGCGTGTCGACGACACAATCGGCCGGCAACCGCACGACGACACCGTCGGTCACGAACGCCGTGTTGAGCGCCGCGAACGCATTGCCGTCGATGTCGGCCAGCGACGCCAGGTGCTCCTGCACGAAGCCCGCATCGTTGGCGATGGCATCGGTGAGCGTGGTGATGCTCACTTCGACCGGCAATGCCGCGAACGACGACAACTCGCGCGCGAAACGGCCGTTGACGAACACCAACCGGTTGAAGCCCGCGTCCACCAGGTACGGCGCCAAGGCCGTCAGGTCGGTCGTGGGCTCGGTGCCACGCACCGGCTTGAACGTCGTCTCGGCGATCGCCGCCACCGACGTGTAATGGAAATCTTCGTCGCGCGTCGTGGGGAACCCGAGCGCACTGAAACGATCGAAAGCGCGCTGCCGCAGCGCCGGGAGCCACGCGGGACCCGCGCCGCCACCGTTGCTACTGAAGGCCGCGAACTGATCGCGATAGGACATCACGCTCACGCCGACGCCCCCTCGAGCAACCAATCGTAGCCCTTGGCCTCGAGCTCGAGCGCCAAGTCCTTGCCACCCGACTTCACGATGCGCCCGTCGGCCAATACGTGCACGAAGTCCGGCACGATGTAGTTGAGCAAGCGCTGATAGTGTGTCACGACGATCGTCGAGCGATCCGCGCGCTTCAGCTTGTTCACGCCCTCGGCCACGATGCGCAGCGCGTCGATGTCGAGACCCGAGTCGGTCTCGTCGAGGATCGCCAGCGTCGGCTCGAGCACGGCCATCTGCAGGATCTCGTTGCGCTTCTTCGCGCCACCCGAGAAGCCCGAGTTCACCGCGCGATTCACCATCGCCGGGTCCATATCGACGATCTTGAGCTTCTCCGCCATGATGTCGAGGAAGTCCATCGGATCGATCTCTTCCTGTCCGTTGGCCTTACGGATCTCGTTGTAGGCCGAGCGGAGGAAGTAGGCGTTGGTCACGCCCGGGATCTCGACCGGGTACTGGAACGCGAGGAAGATGCCCTTCTGCGCGCGCACTTCGGGCTCGTCCTCGAGGATGCTCTCCCCCTTGTAGACGATGTCGCCGCCGGTGACCTCGTAGGCCGGATGGCCCGCGAGGATCTGCGCGAAGGTGGACTTCCCAGAGCCGTTGGGCCCCATGATGGCGTGCACTTCGCCCGGATTGACCGTGAGCGAGATGCCCTTGAGGATCTCGGTATCAGCAACGGTCGCGTGCAGGTCGGTAACAGACAGCAGAGTCATTGGTCGTGTATGCGGAGAGGGGCTCAGCCGACGGAGCCTTCGAGGGAGATGCCGAGGAGTTGCTGCGCTTCGAGGGCGAACTCCATGGGGAGCTCCTTGAAGACTTCCTTACAGAATCCGGCGACGATCATGGAGATCGCGTGCTCGGTGTTGAGACCGCGCTGCTTGAGGTAGAAGATCTGGTCCTCACCGATCTTGCTGGTCGAGGCCTCGTGTTCCACGGTCGAGGTGTTGTTCTGCACTTCGATGTACGGGAACGTGTGCGCGCCGCACGCGTTGCCGATGAGCATGGAGTCGCACTGGGTGTAGTTGCGCGAGCCGTGCGCCTTGGGGAGCATCTTCACCTGGCCGCGATACGAGTTGTTGCCCTCGCCCGCGCTGATGCCCTTGGAGATGATCGTCGACTTCGAGTTGCGGCCGATGTGGATCATCTTGGTGCCGGTGTCGGCCTGCTGCTTGTTGTTGACCAACGCCACCGAGTAGAACTCGCCGACGGAGTCATCGCCCTGCAGGATCACCGACGGATACTTCCACGTGATCGCCGAGCCGGTCTCGACCTGCGTCCACGAGATCTTGGCCTTCGTCATGGCCTTGCCGCGCTTGGTGACGAAGTTGTAGATGCCGCCCACGCCGTGCTTGTCGCCGGCGTACCAGTTCTGCACGGTCGAGTACTTGATGGTCGCGCCATCCAGCGCCACAAGCTCAACGACGGCCGCGTGCAACTGATTGGTGGAGCGCTTGGGCGCCGTGCAGCCTTCGAGGTACGACACCTGGCTCGCCTCGTCCGCCACGATCAGCGTGCGCTCGAACTGCCCCGTCTCGGCGCTATTGATGCGGAAGTACGTGGAGAGCTCCAGCGGACACTTCACACCCTTCGGGATGTAGCAGAACGAGCCGTCGGAGAACACCGCCGAGTTGAGCGCGGCGAAGAAGTTGTCGGAGTACGGGACGACGGAGCCGAGGTAGCGCTGGACCAGCTCGGGGTGGTCGTGCACGGCTTCGGAGATGGGGCAGAAGATGACGCCCGCCTTGGAGAGCTCGGCCTTGAAGGTCGTGCCCACGGAGACGGAGTCGAAGATCGCGTCGACGGCCACGCCGGACATGATCTTCTGTTCATTGAGTGGGATGCCGAGCTTCTCGTAGGTGCGGAGGAGTTCGGGATCGACTTCATCGAGTGACTGGAGCGGCTTCACGCTCTTGGGCGCCGAGTAATAGGACGACGCCTGGTAGTCGATCTTGGGGTATTTGACGTTCGGCCAGACGGGCTCGGTCATGGTGAGCCAGCGGCGGTAGGCCTTCAGGCGCCAGTCGAGGAGCCACTGCGGCTCGCCCTTCTTGGCGGAGATGGCGGCCACGACGTCTTCATTGAGGCCGGGTAGGAACGTATCGGCTTCGATATCGGTGACGAAGCCGTGCTGATACTCGCGATTAACGAGTGATTCGATGGACGCGCTCATCGGCGTCTCCGTCTTTCGAGGGGATCCCGGGTGGCGCCGAGCGTCCGACTTGGTCCGGACGCGCGCACACTTCGGGGCAAGGGAAGCAATTTACTCGGTTTAGGGCTTCCCTGCAATTCTGAGCTCAACTCCTGCGGGCTGGGCGTGCGTTCCCTTGGGTCGGTGAGGGGGCGGACGGCTGGGTTAACTGATCAACGCAGAAACGCGCTGATCAACGCAGAAACGCGCTGATAACTGCAACTGATTGTTTTTGGGGTGGTGCGGGGACAACAAAAACGGGGGGGCAGCCCCCCGAGTC
>JBEIVF010000257.1:0-2575 GCA_040374005.1 Gemmatimonadaceae bacterium
CGCGTGGACTGGAACGTGATGTGTTCGCCGTTGGCCGACCAGTACGCTTCGGCGTTCTCGCCGCCGAAGGTGATCTGCCGGATGTTGGTGAGATGCGTCTCGGTGGCTTCCCCGGCCACGATCACGGCGGGGGATGCGGCTTCGGTGGACGGCGCGTCGGAGGACGCAGAGCAGGCACCCGCGCTCGCGACGAGCGCGAGCACGGCAAATGTACGACGATGCATTGCGATCTTAGTTCTTGGAAGGAGGTGGCGGCGGGGCCGCCGTGAACAGCGCCTGCTGGGTGCGGGCGCGCTTGAGCCGCTCGAGGGCGTCGCCGAGCTGGTTGTCATCGATGACCTCACGGCGCTTGGCCGTGGAGTCCCCGAACGCGAGCCGCGCCACGCGGTTCGCGAGCACGCGATCGACGTACGTGACGCCGTCATTCCACTCGGCGTCCGTCACCTCGACACCCTTGCTTCGGAAGCGGCGCAGGATCTCCGTGCGCCACGCGGGCGATACCGTGAAGTCGGGACGGATGCCATCCTTGATCTCGAGGGCGTAGTCGTAGATCACGACGTACACCTCCTGCTGCTTGGCGAGGAGCTTCTGCGCGAGGATGCGCTCGGCCGTCGAGATGGTGTCCGGACGCACGACGATGTCGGGGCGGATCGCGCCGCCGCCGTAGATGGTGCGGCCGCTGGTGCTCTTGAACACCGGCCGGCCGGTGACATCGTCCGCCGCGACGGTCGTGTCCGGGATCTCGGTGCCGTCCTCTTCGCGCAACTTGTGGATCGTGCGACCCGAGGGCGTGAACCACTTGCCGGTGGTGATCTTGAGCGCCCAGCCATCCTCGAGGCGGTACATCGTCTGCACGAGGCCCTTACCGAAGGTGGTGGTACCGACGAGCAATGCGCGATCATGATCCTGCAACGCACCCGCGACGATCTCAGAGGCCGACGCGGAGAAGCCGTCGGTGAGGATGATCAACGGCAACGACGGGATGAGCGCGGGGACTTCGGCGACGTAGCTGGCCTCCGGCTCTGCACGCGAACGCACGGCCGCGAGCGGCGTGCCCTCCTTCACGAACAGGTTCGTGACTTCGAGTGCTTGATCGAGGAAGCCACCCGAGTTGCCACGCAGGTCGAGCACGAAGCCCTGGGCCCCTTCGTCGCGCAAGCGGCTGAGCTGCGCCGCGACCTCACGCGAGGCCGTCTCGTTGAACGTCTGGAGCGGGACATAGCCGATCTTGCCGTCGAGCATGATGCCGAACGGCACGGCGGGAATGCGGATCGTGGCGCGCGTGAACGTGACTTCGATGGGCGTCGCGGTGCCCGCGCGCAAGAACTTGGCCTTCACGGGGGAGCCCGGCTCCCCCTGCATCTTCTCGGAGACCTGCTGCGTCTTCCACCCGCGCGTGCTCTGACCCTCGATCTCGATGATGCGATCGCCTTCGAGCATACCCGCGCGCTCGGCCGGCGTGTTCGGGTACACGCGCGAGATCACGATGGTGCCCTGCTGATCCTCGATGAGCATCCCGACGCCGCCGTAGCGGCCACCGGTGGTCGTCGTGAACGCCTTCAGCTCTTTGGGCGGCAGCAGCTCGCTGTAGGGGTCGTGCAGCTCCGCCACGAGGCCGTGGGCCGCCTTCTCGAAGAGGCCGTTGGCGTCCATCGAGTCCACGAAGCGGTCCTGCACCAACGAGAGCACCTGATCGAACAGGCGAGCGCCCTCGCGCTCGGCGCGCGATTCGAAGTAGAAGCCCGAGATACCCGTCGCGAGGAGGGCACCGAGGGCGAAAGGAACGACGCGTCGCAGTTGCATCTGAGGACCGGCGGTATGAGAAGGACTGCTCTCTAGAATAACCGAATACCGGGGCTCAGGGCGAGGGTGCCCTCGGCACGACCGGTGCGGGGCCGCTCAGCGGCAGTTCGTAGGTCGTGGTCCATTGCCGGCCGTCGGGGTCGATCGTCGCACGGCGGACCAGGCCGGCCGCGAGGAGCATCTCGTTGGCCGGCTGCAGGACGCGTTGCAGGTGGGACGGATACCGCTGGGTCAGCGGGAGCTGCTCGGCGAGGGTCGAGAGCGGGAGCGTCCATGTGGTCGTCCCCTCAGCCGCGATGACGGCGAGCACCCGATACAGACGGCGCGCGACCGGCGACGAGAGATCGAGATAGTGGCCGGGGACGATGCTACAGCGATGGCCGGCCGCGATGTTCGCGCGGATCTGCGGTGCGATGGTCACGCGGGCATCGCCGGGCTCATTGGCCGGGAGCGCGGGGAACAACCCGAGTTGATCGGCATCGGCCGCCCGGCGCCGGTCGATCTTGATCGCCGTGAGCAGCGTGAAGGTGCCGTGCCATGGCGCGCCGCTGGTCGCATCGAACCACGCGCCCGTGGATTCGAGCGTCGTGCGTTGCAAGCGCGTGAGCGCCGAGCGCAGTTGCTCGTACGTGCGCCCATCCACGCGCCGGCCGATGGACCGCAAAAAATTGTGCAGCGTGAACACCACGACGCCGTTGTCCGGTGCGCCCGCATCGTGGTACCGGCGCATGAGCTCGATGTACACGTCCTGATCGAACGTCCCCGGCAACCG
>JBEIVF010000286.1:0-2164 GCA_040374005.1 Gemmatimonadaceae bacterium
CGCGAGGCGGCCACGAAAAAGGGTCCCGTCCTCAAGGAGGAGGAACCCTGCTTCGCCCTCAACGATCGACATGACGCTCCGCTTACGGCTGCTTGGACGAGTCGCCGCCCGTCGGCGGAACGCTCTGCAATGGCACGGAGGGCGCGGCGCCTGTCGGTGACGTGGGCGCGGCTGGCGCCGTGAACTGATCGTCGAGCACCGAGCGCACCGTGCGCCCACGGGCCGACATGATCTGGAGCACGAACGCCAGCGTCAGGAAGATGCCGCCGGCCCACCAGCTGGTCTTGGTGAGCAGGTTGCCCGCTTCGCGAGAACCGAGCAACGAATTGGGGCTCGAACCGGCGCCACCGAAGGAGGCCGCCAAGCCACCACCCTTCCCGGCTTGCAGGAGGATGGCCGCGCCCAACACGAGGGCGTCAATGAGCAGGAGAACGACGAGGAAATTGTACATCGGATTGGTTGCGGGACAGTCTTGAAAGATACACTGAGATGCCGCCGGCAGTAAAGTGCCGACCGACGGTCAGCTCACATCGCCCAAACGGGTCGTGACGATGGACTGCCAGCCGTCGGCATCGAGCGAGGCCCCGCCGACCAGCACACCGTCCACGTGTTCTTCGGCCAGCAGCGCCCGCACATTCGACTGGCTCACGCTGCCCCCGTACAAGATGGGCACCCCGCCGGGCCGCCCAGCCCGCTCGCGGATCGCGTCGCGCAGGATCTGGTGCACCGTATTGGCGTCGGCCGGGGTCGCCGTCTTGCCCGATCCGATGGCCCAGACGGGCTCGTAGGCGACGATCATCTGGCCGATCTGTCCGGCGTCCAGGCCCTCGATCGCGGCATGCAGCTGCCGCAGCACGACGGCGGAGGTCTCACCCGCCTCACGCTGCGCCAGCGTCTCCCCGACGCACAGGACGGGGATCAAGCCGGCCCGGAAGGCCGCCTGCACCTTGAGCAGGGTCTCCGCATCGGTCTCTCCGAACACATGCCGCCGCTCCGAGTGGCCGATGAGCACGAACTTCGCCCCCGCACTGCGCGCGATGGGGGCCGAGTTCTCTCCGGTGAAGGCACCCTTGTCCTCCCAATGGATGTTCTGGGTGCCCACCTGGATGTCCGCGCGTTCGTGGACGCCCGCCGCCACGCTCGCGAGCGCGATGGCCGAGGGGAACAGGATCACCGTGCGGTCATGCATGCGCGGGTAATGCCCTAAGAACTGCAGGATGAACGCGGTCGCGTCGGTCGGACCGTGGTGCATCTTCCAATTCCCAGCAAAGATCAGCTGCTTCATCGCAGATCACGTCGTAGGAGAAACACAGGGGATCAGGCGTGGTCCAACGCCGCGACCCCGGGAAGTTCGCGCCCTTCGAGGAACTCGAGGGACGCCCCGCCGCCGGTGCTGACGTGGCTCATCTGAGCCGAGAGCCCCGCCGCCGCCACTGCTGCCGCAGAATCGCCACCCCCGACGATCGTCGTGGCGCCCTTGCCCGTGGCTTGCGCCATCGCGCGGGCCACGGCCAGCGTACCCTGATCGAGCGGCGGATGCTCGAACACCCCCATCGGGCCGTTCCACAGAACGGTCTTCGCGGCGAGGATGGCCCGTGCGTAGGAGGCTGCCGTCTCCGGACCGATATCCAACATCGCTTCGCTCGCCGGGATCGCGTCGCGTCGCACCGCGTGGGCCTGCTTGGCGTCGGCGATCGACCGCGCCACGAGCGCATCATGTGGCAGGATCAGCGTCGTACCGGCCCGTTCGATCAACTCACGCGCCATATCGACGCGATCGGGTTCGACCAACGACGAGCCGACCTCGTGGCCCATCGCCGCGAAGAACGTGCAGGCCATCGCCCCGCCGATCAGCAACGCGTCCACCTGGGGCAGCAGCGCTTCCACGACGTCGATCTTCCCCGAAATCTTCGATCCGCCGAGGATCGCCACGAACGGACGCTTCGGCGCCGCGAGCGCGGTGCCGAGGTACGCGAGTTCGCGCTCCATCAGCAACCCAGCGACGGCGGGACGGAGATGCGCCGTCACGCCGGCGGTCGACGCATGCGCGCGATGCGCCGCGCCGAAGGCGTCGTTGACGAACACCTCACCGAGCGTCGCCAACCGGGCCGCCAACTCGGCCTCGTTCTTCTCTTCGCCCGCGAGGAAGCGGGTGTTCTCCAGC
>JBEIVF010000238.1:0-2860 GCA_040374005.1 Gemmatimonadaceae bacterium
AAGAGCGCGCGCGTGAAGAGCAGCGGGGGCGCGAACACATCGCCGTAGCGCGAGACGATGAGGGGCGCGTCTTCCAGCTGTGCTCGTGCAACGAGGGCGTCCAGCATCGCGGTGGTGACGTGCGGCATATCGGCGAGCAGGAGCAACGCCGCCCGGCAGGCATCTGGCACCGCGCGCAGCCCCGCGTGCAACGAGCCGCTGGTCGGCCCACGGTAGTCGGGGTTCTGGACGAAGACCACATCGAGCCCGATCAGCGCGTCGCGCACACTCACGGGCTCATGTCCCGTCACGACGATGAGCGGGGCCACGCCCACCGCCAGCATCCGCTCCGCCGCGCGGCGCACCAACGGCACGCCGTCGATCTCTAGCAGCATCTTGTTGGTGCCCATCCGCGTGGACGCGCCCGCCGCGAGCAGGATCCCCGCGATCGGCACCGTCATGTCGGCACGTGGATGGGCGCGACACGATCGCGTAGCGAGCGGGGACGCCGCCCAGAGCGGACCGCCAAGAGCTCCGCCACGATGGCCAGCGCGACCTGCTCGGCGCCGTCGGTGCCGATGTCGAGACCGACGGGCGCGTAGACACGCTCGTCGAACTGCTCCGTGTCGAGTCCCAGCGCGGAGTGGAGTCGCGCCGTGCGGGCGCGCGGGCCGAGGACGCCGATGTAGCCCACCGCCGACCCGAGTAGCGCCGCCACCGTGGCGGTGTCGTCGGCGAAGTCATGGGTCATCACCACGGCGAAGTCCTCGGGGCGCAGCACGATGTGCTCCAACAGTTCATCGGCGCTCGCGTGTACGAGCCGCGTGCCCGCAGCGAAGCGCGACGGGTCGAGCCAGCCCGGTCGGCGATCGGCGACGGTCACGCTGAAGCCCACGCGCTGCGCCACCTGCACGAGTTCGCGGGCGTCGTCGGCGCCACTCACCACGACGAGACGCGGTGGGGGGCGCAGGGCCTCGATGGCGAGGAGGTCGTCGTCGCTGCCGACGAGCGTACCACCGTCCGTACCGAGGCGTTCGGTGGCGAGCGTGATCGCGCGCGCATCGGTCGTGGTGTCGCCGAGAGAGCCGTGGACTTCGTTGGCCGACACCACGAGGCGGGCGAGCGCATCGCCGCGTACGCGCGTCACTACGACGAACGGTTCCTCCGCAGCCAGCAGATGCCGTTCGGCATCACGGGCATCGTCCAATCGCTCGATGAGGATCTCGACTTCACCTTCGCAGCCCACGCCGAGGTCCCACGCGGCGATCTCGTCGCTGCCGCCGCACCAGGCGCGGCGTACCGGACGGCCGTGTTGCATCACCTGGCGCGCCACCTCGATCACGTCCTGCTCGAGGCAGCCCCCACTCACATTGCCGACGACGGTGCCGTCATCGGTAACGAGCAGCTTCGCGCCTTCGTGCCGATACGAGGAGCCGTTGACGCGGATCACCGTTGCCAGCGCGCCGTGCTGACCAGCCGCTCGGACCTGAGCGACTGCGTCGAACACGGCGCGGGTTTCCATCCACTGCTTCATGCGGAACTACACCCAGCTCAAGTCGTGCTTGCTCAGCGGGAGCGACCGCACCCGCTTACCGGTCGCGGCGAAGATGGCGTTGGTGAGTGCCGGCAACACTGGCGGCAGGGCGGGCTCGCCGATGCCGGTGGGGTTGTTGTTCGACAGCAAGAAGTGCGTTTCGACCTTGGTGGCCTGGCGCATGCTGAGCAGCGGGTACACGTCGAAGTTCTCCTCGACCGTGCGACCGCCGGCGATCGTGATCGACTGCGCGAGCGCCTCGCCGATGCCGTCGAGCACGGAGCCCTCGACTTGGTTGAGCGCCGCGTTCGGGTTGATGATGGTGGAACCCACATCGCCCACCACCCACACCTTGTCCACCGTGAGCATGCCGCTCTTGGTCACCGTCACCTGCGCGACCTCGGCGAAGTAGCCACCGTGGCTGTAGTGGAAGCCAATGCCCATACCGGTGCCCTTGGGCAACTTGGACTTGCCCCAGCCCGACTTGTCACGCACCATCTCGATCACGGCGCGCATGCGCGCGAAGTCCATCGCGCCGCGGGCTTCCCCGATGGACTCGGCGGCCAACAACTCGAGCCGGAAGTCGATCGGGTCCTTGCCCGCCGCGAGCGCGACCTCATCAAGGAACGACTGGAACACGAAGGCGATGGCGTTGGACGTCGGCGCGCGCAGTGGGCCCGTGGGCACACCGAGCGGCATCACTGACGCGGCCAAGCGATAGTTGGGCACCAAGCGCGCAGGGAACTCGACCGCGTTCATGCCCGCGCTACCCGCGAAGCGCTCGCCTTCGCCGAACGACACGAAGTGATTGTGCCAGCCGACCAGCTTGCCCTGCGAGTCGACACCGGCCTTCAGGTAATGCCAGCCCGCGGGACGATAGAAGTCGTGCGTCATATCGTCTTCGCGATTCCACAACAGTTTCACGGGCACGCCTGGCACCTGCTTGGCGATGGCCGCCGCTTCGAGCATGGCATCGTTGGTCAGGCGTCGACCGAACCCACCACCGGCGCGGACCATGTGCACGGTGATGTCCGTCTGCGGGATCGCCAGCAACGTCGCGATCTGCCCTTTGCCTGCGCCAGGGTTCTGGCTCGTCGTCCACATCTCCAGCTTGCCGTCGGCAAAGCGCGCGGTGGCGCCCTGCGGCTCAAGGGTGGCATGCGAGAGGAACGGATACTCGTACGCGGCCTCGATGCGCTTGGCCGCACTCGCGAGCGCGGCGTCGGCATCCCCATCGGTGCGCAACACGCGCTGCGGTGCAGCCTTCGACAGCTCCGCGGCGCGTGCCGCAAAACCGACCGAGCTTTGCGACGCCGTCGCGCCTTCGTTCCACGTCACACGGAGACG
>JBEIVF010000013.1:0-18265 GCA_040374005.1 Gemmatimonadaceae bacterium
CTCGGCCAGATCCGCATCGTGCAGGGCTACAACCGCGAGCGCGTCGAGAGTGATCGGTTCGCGAACCTGCTCAGCGGCGTGGTCACCGCCGCCGTCGCCCGCGCGCGGTTGCGCGCCCTGTTCTTCGGCATCGTCGGATTCGTCGCCTTCACGGGAGTGGTCGCGGTGTTGTGGCAGGGCGGACGGTTGGTGCTCGACGGCATCCTCACACCGGGCGCGCTGGTGTCGTTCTTGCTCTACGCCATCACGGTCGCGGCGGCTGTCGGCGCCCTGGCGGCGCTCTTCGGCAATTACCAAGAAGCGTTGGGGGCCACCCGGCGGATCTTCGAACTGCTGGCGGTCGAGACCACCGTGCCCGAGCCGGCGCAGCCCACCCCGCTCCCGCGGCCCGTGCGCGGGGCGGTGGCGTTCGAGCAGGTCTCGTTCCGCTATGACGCCGCCGCCGAGGACACGCTGCGCGACGTGACATTCAGCATCGCCCCTGGCGAAGTGGTCGCGCTCGTCGGGCCCTCCGGCGCCGGCAAGACCACGGTCGCGTCGCTCCTGCCGCGCTTCTGGGATGTGGGTGCCGGCACGGTGCGCCTCGACGGGCACGATGTGCGCACGCTCTCGCTCGCCGATGTGCGCGGCGCGATCGGGCTCGTGCCGCAGGAGCCGGCCCTCTTCAGCGGGACCATTCGGGAGAACATCGCGTTCGGTCGCCTTGGCGCGTCCGACGCGGACATCGACGCGGCCGCGCGCGCCGCGCACGCATCGGAGTTCATCGAGCGATTGCCGCTCGGCTTCGAGACCCTCGTGGGCGAACGCGGGGTGAAGCTCTCGGGCGGGCAGCGTCAGCGCCTCGCGCTCGCGCGGGTGTTCTTGAAGGACCCCGCCATCGTCGTGCTCGATGAAGCCACCTCCGCCCTCGATGCGGAGAGTGAGCGCTTGGTCGAAGACGCCATGGAGACCTTGCTCCAGGGCCGCTCCACCCTGATCATCGCGCACCGACTGAGCACCGTGCGCCGCGCGCATCGCATCCTCGTGATGGAGCACGGCGCGTTGGTGGAGGCGGGGACGTACGACGAGCTGGTGGCGCGCGAGGGGCTGTTCGCGCGCTTGGCCGCCGCCGGATGGCGGGACCGCTAAGGCGCCCCGCGGAGTGCCGCGGTCAGACCCGCCGCATCTCCTGTTGGATCACGCCGGGCGTGATGACCACCGCATCGGCTTGAATGACGCCATTGACCTCGCTGCGGATCCCGAACTCACCCGCGAAGTACACGCCGGGCTCGACCGAGAAGCCGCAGCCCGGCACGAGATCACGGACATCCCGCGACTCGAGGTTGTCGAGGTTGGGCCCGCTGCCGTGGAGCGAGATCCTGTCGATCGAGTGTCCCGTGCGATGCAGGATCTGCCCCGCATAGCCGCGCGCGATCAGCAGATGGCGCGCGGCATCGTCGGCATCCGCCCCACGGAGCGGCGCGCCGGCCGCATGGGCCGTACGTAACTGCGTGATCGCGGCGTCACGCGCATCGCGCACCGCCTCCCACGCCGCCTGCACACGGGCTGGGATCGGATCGTCCCCGACCCACGCCATCCACGTTTGGTCGGCCCACATCCCGTCCGCAGGATGCGCCCAGAGATCGAGCAGGAGCACCTGTCCCGTCACCACGAGATCGGAATGCGCGGCGGTGGGCTCGTAGTGCGGATTGGCCGCGTTGGCGCCGATGGACACATTGGGCCCGTGATCCGTGATCAGCTTGCGCGCCCGGAAGGCGTCCTGCACCCACTGCATGGCTTCGAACTCGCGCACCGGCGTCCCCCCGCGCGCGCGCCGTCCGCACTCCGTGAGCACCTCGTCGGCGATCGACGCGAGCGCCTCGGCCGTGGCCGAGTGCGTGCGCATATCATCGGCGGTCCACGCAGCGAAGAACTGGGACACGAGATTGCCCGACGTGACCACCGTCGCGCCGGCCGCACGCACCATCTCGATCACGCCGGCGGGGATGCGATCGACGTACGGCACCGCGTCCTCCGGCGAATATTCCATCGCCACCGTGCGTCCCGCCACCAGCGCGCCCAGTTCGGCGGTCAGCGGCTCCCACCCACTGTACACGACCTTGCCCCACGCGCTCGGCCAATCGGTCCACGGCCCTTGCTCGATGGCATGCGTGATCGCGACCGGCGCACCGGTGCGCGGCACGAGGCAGAACACGCGACGCGAGACCATGCCCTCGAGTCCGAGCATCTGACCGGCCACCGGGTTGGTCGCGCGGAAGTCGTATAGCAGCCAGCCATCCACACCAGCGGCGGCGAGGGCCTGTTGGATCGCGGGCAACGTTTCAGGGGTCAAGCGCATAGCAATCAGCTCCGGGCAGCGGCCGCGCGCATGGCGTGCCGTTCAGCAGCGGTGGCAGCACGCCATTCGGCGCGCCACTCGTACGACCGTCCAGCAGAGGCGCGGGTGCGTTCGACCGCGCCTGATCCTCCGACGAGCAACGCCACGTATTCGCGGAGGACCGCTTCGTAGAACACAGCGCCCACGTCGCCCTGTTCGTTGTCGGCGGCGACCGCGTCGTCGATGGACAAGAACACGAACCCACCCACCCGCGATACGCGCGCCTCGAGGTACCGCGCGGCGAGCTTGCGCAGATGTCCGAGGGCGATGGGACGGGCGAAGATCCCGGGTAGCGTCGAGAGGAGCGCGCGCGAGAACGCGGGCAACGTGGCGAACGACGCGCGAGCGAGTCGCTGGCCACCCGAGCGGAAGACCGCATCGGCATCGGTGCGGCGCCCGAGCAGCCGACAGATGGCCGCCGCCTCTTCGCGTGACACCGGGATGTTGCGCCGCACTTGTTCGTGGTAGCGCTTGATCTGTGCGAAGACGGAATCGCTCAAGCCGAAGCGCTTGTTGCGCAGCTCTTGGACGTACTCGGCGTCGACGACGTGCTCCGGCTGGTCGAGATGGCGGACGGCTTCGAGCAGACTGACGGTCAGGAGCGGATCGACGGAGCTGGCCACGGCAGGGGACGAGGATGGAAGTGACGTACTGCACGGAACGTAAGCGTACATCGCGGACCCGTACAGGCGGACGGGAACGATAGCGCCGGCACGGCGTTCTATTCTCAGTCCGACGGACCGGTCACCCACTGGGAGGCGCGGCGGGTCCGGGAACGCTATCTTCTGGATTGCTGTGACGATCACCCCTTGGCCGTTCACCGACACCAGCCGCGATTGTGCGGCGATCCTCGCCCTCGCCGTCGCGTGGGTGGACGGCGTGTTGCGCGGTGAAGAACGGTCCCGGGTCCGCGCGCACCTCGACGCCTGCGCGTCATGTCGCCGCGCGCTGGAGAGCGACGCCGCCCTCCGCCGTCGGTTGCGGCGGATCCTGCCGGACCGAGCCCCTCAGTCGTTGCGGACGCGCATCGACTCCGTGCGCCGCCGAGCCCAGTGATCGAGCGTCTCGCGTTGGGTCTCCTTGGGGCGGCAGTGATCGCCGGCGGAGCCTGGCGCGCGAACACCCTCACGCGCTCTGGCGCCGCGGCCGCCGTGTTCGTGGGCGGCGCGGCGACGATGCCTGGCTACGGGTGGGCGGCGCTCCTGATCACCTTCTTCGTCATCAGCGCGGCCCTCTCGCGCTTCGGGGCGGCCCACAAAGCAGCGCGCACCGCTCGTGTGGTCGCGAAGCACGGCGGACGCGATGCCGCGCAGGTCGTGGCCAATGGCAGCGTGTTCGCGCTCGGCGCGGTGGGCTACGCCCTGACCAACGATCCCCTGTGGGCCGCGGGCGCGCTGGGCGCACTGACCGGCGCCTTCGCCGACACCACCGCGACGGAGATCGGCACGCTGTTCGGTGGCACGCCTCGTTCCATCCTCACGGGGCGTCCGATCGCCGCCGGTCTGTCCGGCGGCATCACGATGACGGGAAGCGTGGCGGCCGTGCTGGCGGCCGCGGCGTTGAGTCTGCTCGCCGTCGTGCTCGCGGTAGACCCGCGGATCGCGGCGGCCGCGTTCGCCGGCGGTGTCGTCGCCGTGGCCGTTGACTCGCTCCTCGGGGCCCTCGTGCAAGCGCGGCGGTGGTGCCCGGCGTGCGCCGAGGCCACCGAACGGGACGTGCACGCGTGCGGCACGCCAACGCGCGTCGCGGGCGGGCTGGCGTGGCTCGACAACGACGGCGTGAATGCGGCGTCCACGCTCACGGGCGGACTGGTCGCGGCCACGGTGCTCTCCACGGTGAGCGTCTGATGCTCGCGCGTGATGCCGATGTGATCGTCGTTGGGGGTGGCCCCGCGGGCGCCGCCACGGCGTGGGCGCTCGCGCGCGGCGGGCGCGAGGTGCTGCTCCTCGACAAAGCGCGCTTTCCCCGCGGAAAGCCCTGCGCCGAGTACGTGAGCCCCGACGCGTTACGCCATTTGGATGCGATGGGCGTCCTAGATGCGGCGCGGGCCGCCGGTGCGCCAGCCTTGGTGGGGATGCGCATCCATGCGCCCAATGGTGCGACCCTCACCGGCGACTTCGGTGCCGCGCGCGGCTTCCACGGCGCGCACGATCGCGGGCTCGCGCTCACTCGCCCGGTCCTCGACGCGCTCCTGCTCAATGCCGCACGACAGATCGGGGTGCGGGTGGAGGACGGAGTGGCCGTGCGCGATGTGGTCCGCGATGCGACCGGCCGCGTGGTCGGCGTCACGACCGGCGATGGTCGCGAGCGCCGCGCCGCGCTCGTCGTGGGCGCTGACGGCCTCCGCTCCGTGGTCGCGCGGCGCCTCGCCGTCGGCGGGCGCCATCACGGCGCACCCCGGGTCGCCCTCGTCACGCACTACGCTGACGTGGACGGCATGGGCGATCACGGCGAGATGCACGTGAGCCCCACCGGGTACGTTGGTCTCGCCTCCGTGGAGCACGGGCTGACGAACGTCGCGATGGTCATCCCGGCGGCCGCCGCGAAGGGTGCCGCCAGTGACCCCGATGGCTTCGTGCGCGCGTGGCTGCTCGCGAACACGACGCTGGGCCCGCGCCTGACGCGCGCCCGTGCCGTGACCCCGGTGCGGACGACCGGCCCCTTCGGCTGGCGGGTACGGCGCGCCTGGGTGCCCGGCGCCGCGCTCGTCGGCGATGCGGCCGACTTCTACGATCCCTTCACCGGCGAAGGCATCCATGCCGCGCTCGCCGGCGCCGCCCTCCTCACGCCGTATGCGCACGCCGTGTGTGCGGCGCGTGATGCGCGCGACGCCGACATCGCGCTCGCCGCCTACGAGCGCGCGCGACGCGACGCATTCCGTTCCAAGTGGATCGTCGAGAAGGTGATCGGCTTCGTCGTGCGTCACCCCGCGTTCCTCGACCGGCTCGCGCGCGGTCTCGCACATCGCCGTGATCTCTCCGATATCCTCGTCGCCGTGACGGGGGATGTCGTGCCCCACTCCGCCCTCTTTCGCCCGCGCTTCGCGTTGTCGCTGATGCGCGCTTGGATCTTCGCTCATGCTTGATGCGTCCTCGTTCCGCTCCGTCCTCGGCCGCTTCGCCTCCGGGATCGTCGTCGTCACCGTCCGCGATCCGGAGGGGAAGGATCACGGGATGACGGTGAGTGCCTTCACGTCGGTGTCCCTCGAGCCACCCCTCGTGCTCGTCTGCGTGGACCGCGGAGCGACCATGCACGACTCACTGTACGCCGCCGAGCGCTTCGCGATCAATCTCCTCTCGGATCAACAGGAAGCGCTGTCGCGTCGCTTCGCCGAGACGCGTGATGACCGCTTCGATGGGGTGGGGTACACGCGCGATGTCTCGGACGCCGCGCTCCTCGACGATGCGTTGGCGTCCCTCGAGTGCACCACGTGGGCGCGGTATGATGGGGGCGATCACACCATCATCGTGGGTCTGGTGGATCATGCCACAGCGCGGGACGCGCGGCCGCTGCTCTACTACCGCGGCGGCTACGCGCAGTTGGAGCGCTGATCGCCGTGTTCACCCCCGATCGCCGTGCGACCCCGGAGTGGCTTGATGACCCCAGCTCGGACGCAGCCACGGCGGTCATCTCGGGGGAGGACATCGCGCGCTGCAACACCATGCTCGGTGGGCGCTGGGCGCTCGTCGCGCAGCTGCGGCCACTGTGGGCGCAGCTGCCGCGGCGGCTGACGCTGCTCGACCTCGCCAGTGGCGTGGGCGATCAGGCCGCCACCTTGGTCACCGCGGGTGCACGCCACGGGGTCGCCGTGGAGACCATCGCCCTCGACCGTCGTCCAGAGCTGCTGCGCCGCGCCGCCACCCGTGGCGCCCAGCCGGTGGCCGCCGACAGCAGCGCCCTGCCCTTCGCCACGGGCAGCGTGGATGTCGTGATCTGCTGCCAGTTCTTGCATCACCTCGACGAGTCGGGGATCGTCGCACTCATGCGCGAGTGTACCCGCATCGCTCGGCACGTCGTGGTGGTGGCCGATCTCCGCCGCAGCTGGTTCGCCGCGGCGGGGCTGTGGTTGGCCTCGTGGCCGCTCGGCATGCACCCCGTGTCACGGCACGATGGCCTCGTCTCGGTGTTGAAGGGGTTCACCCCCGCGGAACTCGCGGCGCTCTTGACCACCGCCGCCGCGCGCCCGGTCGGCGTGCGCACCCATCCTCTCTTTCGCCTCACCGCTGCGTGGGGCCCGGCCCTCTCATGACCACTCCTCCGCTTCGCGCGCCCTTCGACCTTGGTCCACTGCCGGTCGGCAAGTTGCAGCTCTTGCTGGACGAGAGCATCGTCGCCGCGCCAGTGGAGCGGATCTTCGCGCTCGCGGCCGAGGTGGAACACTGGCCCGCGGTGCTGCCACACTACCGCTTCGTGCGCTACCGCTCCCGCAACTCCGATGGCGGCGGCGTGGTGGAGATGTCGGCCAACCGGCCGTTCGGCCCGCTGGCCTGGCCCACATGGTGGCTTTCGCACATGCAGGTGGATCACCAGACCCCCTCGGTGCGCTTTCGGCACATCGAGGGGGTGACGACGGGCATGGACGTGGAGTGGACGTTCACGCCGCACCCCCGCGGCACCCACGTGCGCCTCTTCCACGTGTGGGACGGCCCCGACTGGCCGTTCATCCGCGTCCCCGCGGCCACGCTGGTGATCGGTCCCATCTTCGTGCACGGGATCGCCCAGCGCACCTTGGCCGGTTTGAAGGCTGTCGCCGAGCGAGGCACCTCGTGACGCGTCGGCGCGTCGTCATCACCGGGATCGGCGCGATCACGCCGCTCGGCATCGGTCACGACGCGCTCTGGGCCGGACTCCGCGCGGAGCGCTCGGTCGTGGGCCCGCTAACGCGATTCGATGCCTCGGACTACCGGAGTCGCTGCGCGGGCCAGATCGACGCGTTCCGTGCCGCGGACTTCATCGAGGCGAAGCGCATCCGTCGTATGGATCGCTTCGGCCACCTCGCGGTGTCGGCGACCACCCTCGCCATCGCCGACGCCGCGCTGGACCTGTCGCGCGAGGATCGCGACCGGGTCGGCACGACGATGGGCACCGCACTCGGTGGAGTGGCGCTGGCCGAAGCCCAGGTCCCGGCATTCCTGCAACACGGGCTGCGGGGCGTGGACCCCGGGCTCGCGCTCTCCGTGTTCGGCGGGGCGGCCAGCTGTAACATCGCCATCGATTTCGGCATCAGTGGTCCGAACTCGACCAACGCGATGAGCTGTGCCTCGGGGACGATCGCGATCGGCGAGGCGGTGCGGGCGATCCGCTACGGGGACGCCGATGTGATGTTCGCCGGCGGCTCCGAGGCCCCGCTCGCGCCGCTGTGCTTCGGCGCGTTCGCGCTCATCCGGTCAATGAGCACCCGCAACGATGACCCAGGCACGGCCTCACGGCCGTTCGACCGCGACCGCGACGGCTTCGTGATGGCCGAGGGGGCCACCGTGCTCGTGCTCGAAGAGCGGAGCCGTGCCGTGGCGCGCGGGGCCCGCATCTACGCCGAGCTCGCCGGCTACGGCACGACCAACGATGCCCACCACATGACGGCGCCACGCCCCGACGGCACACAGGCCGCCCGCGCGATGACCTTGGCGCTCACCGACGCTGGCGTGACCACGGCCGACGTGGGGTACATCAACGCGCACGGGTCGAGCACGCCCCTCAACGACGTGACCGAGACCGTGGCCATCAAGACCGTCTTCGGCGAACGGGCCCCCCGCATCCCGATCAGCAGCACCAAGGGCTACTACGGGCACGCGCTCGGGGCCTCGGGGGCCTTCGAGGCCGCCATCAGCGCGCTGGCCATCCATCACGGCTGGCTGCCCCCGACGGTCAACCTGACGACCGCAGACCCCGCGTGTTCGCTCGACTACATTCCACGGGTCGGACGAGCGCTGGCCGTCGATACGGTGCTCAGTAACTCGTTCGGTTTCGGTGGCATCAACGCCTGCGTAGTCCTGCGGCGCGACGTCTGATCCCTCACTCGATCGCTCGATGAACACGACCCTCCTGCGCCAGTCCGTCTCGGAGCTCCTCGGCACCTTCGCCATCGTCCTCGCCATCGGGGGCACGACGATGATCGCGTTCGCCAATGGCGGACGCGTGATGGACATCGCCCTCGGCTCCGGCTTCGCGGTGATGCTCCTCACCTCGATCTTCATGGCGCATGGCGCCCACTTCAATCCCGCGATCACCATCGCGATGCTGTTCACGCGACGGATCGGAGCCCTCCCGGCCGGGGTGCGGATCGCGGCGCAGGTGATCGGCGCGACGCTGGCGGCGGTGCTGGTCACGACGCTGTACCCGAGCGAGGTCGTGACCGCGACCCGGGCGGGCGGGACCATCATCAACGTGGCCGTGACCGGGGTGCACGCCTTCGTGTTGGAGCTGGTCGCCGGCTTCGTCCTCATGTTGGCGTATTCGGCATCACTCATCGACAAGCAGGGCGCGAAGTTGGCCGGCGTGCCGGTGGGGCTCGCCGTCGCGATCAACACGTTCATCATGGCGCCACTCACGGGCGCGTCGATGAACCCGGCCCGCACGCTCGGCCCGATGTTCGCCTCAGGGATCTTCGAGGGGCTGATCATCTTCCTCACGGCGCCCGTCATCGGCGCGGTGTTGGGCGCGCTGGTCTACGAGTTCGTGTTCCTCGACCGGACGCCGTCGGCCTGATGCAGCTCGAGGTCGCACGGGAGGAGACGGTCCAGATCCTGTGCCAGCAGTTCGCGCAGGATCGGCTCTCCACCGCCGAGCTCGAGTCGCGCCTTGAACAGGTGTACAAGGCGCAGTCGCTGGCCGAGCTCTACGCGCTGACGTCCGGCCTGGCGCCCGTCGCCCTCACGACCACCGAGGCCACGCTGTATGCGATGGCCGAGCCCGGTACGGCCGTGCGCGCCGAGCGCCGGATCCCCGTGATCTTCTCCGAGACCACGCTCGACGGCGACTGGGAGCTGGCGCGGCGCACGGAGGTCGTGGCGGTGTTCGGGGCGGCGGTGCTCGACCTGCGTGAGGCGCGCATCCCGGATGGCGTGACCGAGCTCAACGTGCACGCGACGATGGCCGAGGTGAAGATCATCGTCCCGCCGGGCATCCGCGTCGAATGCCACGGGCATGCGTTCCTCGGGACCTTCGTCGCCAAACGATCGGGCTTCGCCGTGGACGGCGAGGACGCGCCGACGCTCCGCGTGAGCGGCCACGCGTTCATGGGTGAGGTGTCCATCAAGACGCGGCTCCCCAACGAGAGCGCCCTGGCCGCCCTCAAGCGGCAGTGGCGACGGTAACGCTCAGGGGCCGAAGACGAGGGGCAGATCCTTCCACGAATGGATCACGCGCGATCTTCGCGGATGGCGCGCGCCGCCGCGGTGGCGAAGTACGTGAGCGTGATGTCCGCGCCCGCGCGGCGGATGGCCACGAGCGACTCCAACATCGCGCGGCGTTCGTCGAGCCAGCCATTCGCGGACGCGGCCTTGATCATCGCGTACTCGCCGCTCACCTGATAGGCGGCCACGGGCACGGCCACCGCCTCCTTCACCTCGCGGATGATGTCGAGGTACGCCCCCGCGGGCTTCACCATGAGGATGTCGGCGCCCTCGTCGAGATCGAGCGCGATCTCGCGCTGCGCCTCGAGTCGGTTGGCCGGGTCCATCTGGTAGCCACGGCGATCGCCGCTCGTGGGCGTGGACTCCGCCGCCTCGCGGAAGGGCCCGTAGAACGCCGAGGCGTACTTCACCGCGTAGCTCATGATGGGGAGGTCGGTGAAACCGTCGTCGTCGAGTGCATGGCGGATCGCGCCCACGCGGCCATCCATCATGTCGGACGGCGCGATCATGTCCGCGCCCGCGGCGGCGTGCATCAGCGCTTCGCGCGCCAGCAGCGCGAGCGTGGCGTCGTTGTCCACGTGGCCATCACGTAGCACGCCGCAATGCCCGTGCGAGGTGTACTCGCACATGCACACATCGGTGACGACGAGCATCGCGGGCACTTCGCGCTTGATCGCGCGGATGGCCTGCGCCACCGGGCCCTGATCATCCCACGCGCCACTCCCCTGCTCGTCCTTGCGATCGGGGATCCCGAAGAGGATCACGCCACCCACGCCCACCTCGGCCGCGGCGACGACATCGCGGAGACACTCATCCACGGAGGTCTGCGCGCAGCCCGGCATCGCACCGATCGGCGTGCGGACGTTGGCGCCGCTCCGCACGAACAGCGGCAGGATGAACGAGGCGGGGTCGAGCGTGGTCTCACGCACGAGGGCGCGGAGGGCCGGTGAACGGCGCAAGCGGCGCGGACGGTCAATGGGATACATGCGACTCGCTCAACGGGGAGTGGTGAGGGCAGCGAGGATGGCGGCGCCACCGGCGGCACGGAGTGTCTCCGCTAACGCCGCGCCGTCGGCCCGCCCATCCGTGCCGAGCGCGCGCTCGGCGCGGATGACCTGGGTGCCGTCCAACGACGCGATGATGCCATATAGCACGCCCTCGTGCGCGCGCGCGCCGATCGGCACCTGACAGCCGCCCTCGAGCGTCGCGAGCAACGCGCGCTCGGCGTGCACTGCGTGCGACGTGGGCGGATGATCGAGCCGCGCGACGATGTCGCACACCTCGACGTCATCCTCGCGCACTTGGATCGCGATGGCGCCCTGTCCTGGGGCCGAGATCCACTCGGGCAGATCGAGCACGGCGGTGATGCGGTCAGCGAGTCCGAGCCGCGTGAGGCCGGCCGCGGCGAGGATGGCCGCATCGCACTCGCCCGCATCGAGCTTGCGGAGGCGGGTCCCGACGTTGCCACGCAGGTCCACGATCACGACATCAGGCCGCAGCGCGGCCAGCTGTGCGCGGCGGCGCAACGACGACGTACCGACGCGTGCGCCCGCCGGGAGATCCGCCAGGGTGCGCACCGCGGAGCCCGCAGGGGCGACGAGCGCATCGCGCGGATCCTCGCGCGGCGGCGTGGCCACGACCGCGAGACCGACCGGCGAGGCCGTCGGCAGATCCTTCAGTGAGTGGACGCAGAGGTCGACACGACCCGCGCGCAGATCGGACTCCAGCTCTTCCGTGAAGAGTCCCTTGGCGCCGAGTTCGTTCAGTGGCTTGTCGAGACGCTTGTCGCCGACGGTCTCGTAGGTCACGAGCTCGCCGCGCACGCCGATGGCAGCGAGCGAGCGTTGCACCTGCTCGGCCTGCGCTAAGGCGAGGGCCGACGAACGGGTCGCGATGCGCAGAGTGCGCTGCACGGTCATCATCATGATCGAAAGTTACGGGACGGGAGCGGCGCCCGGCGAGGGATCACCCCACGCCACGAGCGCCTCGTAGAGTCCCTGCGCGGAGCTGACGGTGGCCTCGACGGCCAGGGGGATCGCGTGGGCGCGGATCGCGTCACTGGTGCGCGCCCCGATGCTCGCGGCGGGAATGCGGCGCGACGCGTCCGGCCCCACGGCGGCGACCCAGGCGTGGACCGTGGAGGGCGCCGTGAACACCACGAGGTCGAGCGCCCCCTCCGCTTCGAGCGTGCGGAGCTGCCCTGCGGCCTGCGGGTCCGGCACGGATTCGTAGCAGTCGATCCGCTCGACGGTGGCCCCCGCCGCCGTCAGGCCAGCTTCGAGGGCGCCCCGTGCGCCGACGGCCGCCGGGAAGACCACGTGCATGCCGGCCACTGATCCCGTGGCGAGCATCGCGGCCACGAGCCCGTCCTGATCCGGTGGATCGGCCACCACGCCGACGGTACCACCGCGCGCGGTGACCGCCGCCGCCGTGGCCGCACCGACGCAGGCGAACGGCAGGGTTGGGGCCGCCGCGATGCGCGCCGCGTCGAAGACGAGCTCGACCGCGCGGCGGCTCGTGACCGCGATACAACTCGCGCGCGACACCGCCGCGCGCACCGCGCGAATGCCCGCCGCGACCGGCACGATCTGCGTCGCCGGTACGTGCACCACCTCCGCCCCCGTCCGGCGCAGGAGATCCCGGATCCCGGTGGTATCGTCCGGCCGCGTCAGCAGGACGCGACGCCCCCGCAGGGGCGCGTCCGCGGCGGGATCGCTCACGCCGCCGGACGCCTCGGCTTCAGCGCGCGGGCCCGGCGCCACAGCGAGAAAGCGTAGCCCCCGTAGAGTAGGGCCACGACGATGTACGCTGCGTAGTAGTACCCCTCATTCTGCGGCGTCATGCGTCGTCTCCGAGCTGCGCGTCACGCACCGTGGCGATCCGGTACCGGGTGCGGGTGAAGGCGGCATAGAGGATCGTGGTCGCGAAGAAGCCGATCGCGAGCGTGAGCAACATGTCATTGGGCATCGAGGGCCGACTGGTCTTCATCACGACCGGGAGCGGATGCTGCGTGCGGAACAAGTACACGCTCAAGTGGATGAACGGGATCAACAACGCCCCCAACATGCCGAGCACCGCCGAGTACCGCGCGCGCATCTGCACATCGTCCACCACGCTCCGCAACACCAAGTAGGCGAGGTACACGAACCACAGCACCAACGTCAGCGTGAGGCGCATCTCCCACTCCCACCACGTGCCCCACACCGGTCGGCCCCAGATGGGCCCGGTGATGAGCACCACCGTCGTGAAGATCACGCCGGATTCCGCCGAGCTCTCGGCGAAGCGGTCGAGCCGCTCGTCGCGGAGCCAGAGGTACATCCCGCTGGCGATGGCGACGAGGAAGAACGCGAGGAAGGCGACCCACGCCGCTGGCGCGTGGATGTAGAAGATCTTCTGTGCCGCCCCTTGGAACCGGTCGATAGGGGTGAAGAAGAACACGCGGATGTACGTGGCGCACATCGCCACGGCCGCGACCAGGGATAGCCGACTCACCGTCACTCCTCGAGCGTATAGGGGAAAGCGAACGTACAGGCGTACACGAACACGATGTCGAAGGCGACCAACAACTGCAACCACGCCATGGACTCCGCGAGCGGACGCCCCGCGATGACCCGCTGGCTGGACGACGCCGCAGCCACCACCACCGGGATGAAGAACGGCAGCGTCAGCAACGGCAGCAACAACTCGGCCAGCCGTGTATTCGACGCCATGGAACTGAAGAGGGTTCCCACCGCCACGAACCCGATGGCCGCCAACACCGCGAGCCCGATCACGTAGAGGATCTCGATCCCGAGCGGCACCTTGTACAACACGAACACCGCCGGGATGGCGATCACCTGCACCCCGAGGACGAACACCAGGTTGGCGAGCGCCTTGCCGACGAAGAGGGACTCGCGCGGGACGGGCGCGGCCAGCAGCGCATCAAGGGCGCGGTCGTGCATCTCGACCCCGAACGAGCGGTGCAAGCCGAGTAACCCGCCGAACACGAAGATCACCCAGATCACGCCCGGGGCCAGATCGCCCGATCCCACGGCCGTGCGGTCCCACGCGAAGTAGAACACGACGATGGCGAGCAACGCGAACACCAGCGCCGAGAAGTAGGCACTGCGCGTCCGGAACTCGATCGCGAGATCCTTGCGCGCGACGATGAGGGCCGCGGCGAAGAAATCAGGCGGCATCGGCCCTCACGAGCGCACGGTAGGCCGCGGTGTAGGCGGCGGGATCGGCGATGGCGGTGTGGTCGTGCCGCACCACTTGCCCCCGCAGGAGGATCGCCGCTTGCGTGGCGAGCGCGAGTCCCTCGTCGAGTTGGTGCGTGACGAGGATCAAGGTCGTGCCACCGGCGAGCAGCTCCTGCAACACGCTGGTGAGCGCGGCCGCCCCCGCGGCGTCGAGGCCGGTGTACGGCTCGTCGGCGAGCAACACACGCGGACCATGCACCAGCGCCCGCGCGGCCGACACGCGCTGCAGCAGACCGCGACTCAACAACCGCACCGGCGTGGCCGCACGGTCCGCGACGCCCAGCCGGTCGAGCGCGCGCAGGGCGGCCTGCTCCGGGTCGGCCACGCCGTAAAGCCGGGCGGAGAACGCGACGTTCTCGGCGGCCGTCAGGGCCCCGTAGAGGAGCGAGTGATGCGAGATGAGCCCGACGCGGGAGCGCGTGGTGGCGGTGCCGGGGAGGAGTTCTCCCTCGATGCGCGCGGTGCCGCTGGTCGGCTTCAGGAGACCGGCGAGGAGACGGAGGAGCGTGGTCTTCCCTGCGCCGTTGGGGCCGAAGAGGGCCAGCGCATCACCCGCGCGCAGCGTGAACGAGACGCCAGCGAGCGCGCGGCGGCGCCCGAAATGACGCGCTAGCGCGGAGACTTCGACTTCGGGGGCGCTCGCATCGGAGCGCGTCATCGATCACGGGTTCGCACCTTCCAAGGTTAGCGGTGCGCACCCGTGGTCGGTATCGCTGAGACGACTCGACGAAGTCGAAGAGATGGTGGAGCCGCATACCCTCGATCGCCGCGCGCACGCCATCGCGCGCCCCGCGGATGCGGGTGCCCATGCCCGCCTCGCGTCGGGCAAGGACCTCAAGGTGCTCGATCGCTTCGCCCCGGAAGGCCAAGCGCGTATCGGCCATCAGCCGCATCGGGGCTGCCAACGGCTCATTGGCTTAACGAGCAGCGACGACTGTCATATTGTGACTCTTGGAAAGATGCCAGCGGCACAGATTGCTGCATTCTGCTCGCTGCTATAGCGAGAATCGCGCCAGCCACACCTCCGCGATTAACATGTTACAAATGAACGCTTTAACTAAACCGAGGCAACGACGCGACCACCTGGGGCGAGGGACATCTCACCATCCGCCGCGCAACACACCGGAGTCGCGCTATCACAAAAAAGCCAAATTCATCACCTTAAGGGCCAGTGACAACATCACCTTTCGGCCAAAAGTGTCACAATTCGCGTGATGACTCCCAGTTCCCCTCGTCCGGCCCACCCAGCATACTTCCGCCCACGCGACCCCAACCTCTCGACCGATGTCCGATATCGACACGCTCCTCAATGAGCGGCGCGGCTTTCCGCCCCCCAGCGACTTCGCCCGCCACGCCGTGATCAGCGACCCGGGCGTCTACGAGCGGGCCGCAGCCGACCCGGAGGCCTTCTGGGCGGAGCAAGCCGCCACGCTCGAGTGGATCACGCCGTGGCGCACCGTCTGCGACTGGCAGCCCCCCCGCGCCCGCTGGTTCGACGGCGGGCAGCTCAACGTGGCCGCCAACTGCCTCGACCGACACCTCGACTCGGCCCGCCGCAACAAGGCCGCCATCGTCTGGGAGGGCGAGCCCGGCGACCGCCGGACGCTCACCTACTGGGAGTTGGCCCGCGAGGTCGCGCGCTTCGCCAACGTCCTCAAGGCGCTCGGGGTCGGGAAGGGCGATCGCGTGGGCATCTATCTGCCGCTCATCCCCGAAGCCGCGATCGCCATGCTCGCCTGCGCGCGCATCGGCGCCATCCACTCGGTGGTCTTCGGCGGCTTCTCCGCCGAGTCACTCCGCGATCGGCTCAATGATGCCCGGGCGTCCGTGCTCATCACCGCGGATGGCGGGTACCGCCGCGGGCAGATCGTGCCGCTCAAGCGCAGCGCCGACGAAGCGCTCGCAGGCGCGCCATGCGTCAAACACGTGGTCGTGGTACAACGGCGCACGAGCGGGCCGATCAGTGAAGCGCACATCGAGATGCAGGATGGGCGCGACCATTGGTATCACCGTCTGATGCAACACGCCAGCGCCGTGTGCCCCGCCGAGCCGATGGACGCCGAGGATGTGCTGTTCATCCTCTACACCTCGGGCACCACGGGCCGACCGAAGGGCATCGTGCACACCACGGGCGGCTATCTCACCGGCGTGGCCGCGACGACCAAGATGGTCTTCGACCTCCGCGAAGATGACGTGTACTGGTGCACCGCCGACATCGGCTGGATCACCGGGCACTCGTATCTCGTGTACGGGCCGCTCGCCAATGGCGCGACGTGCGTGATGTACGAAGGCGCACCGGATTGGCCCGACAAGGATCGGTTCTGGGACATCTGTGCGCGCCATGGCGTGACGATCTTCTACACGGCGCCCACGGCGATCCGCGCCTTCATGAAATGGGGCGAGCAGTTCCCGCGCAGCCACGACCTGTCCCAGCTCCGATTGCTCGGCTCCGTCGGCGAACCCATCAATCCCGAAGCCTGGATGTGGTATCACCACGTCATTGGCGGCGGGCGGTGCCCCATCGTCGACACGTGGTGGCAGACGGAAACGGGCGCGATCACGATCGCTCCCCTGCCCGGCCTGACGACGACGCGCCCCGGCAGCGCGACGCATGCGCTGCCCGGCTACGACGTCGCGTTGCTCGATGCCAAGGCGCAGCCCATCGACGTGGGCGGAGGTCTCCTCGCCATCACCAAGCCGTGGCCCTCGATGCTCCGCACCATCTGGGGCGACGATGCGCGCTACGTGGAGACCTACTTCACCAAGTGGCCGGGGCGCCCGGACCTCTACTTCCCGGGCGATGGCGCCAAGCGCGACGACGACGGCTATCTCTGGATCCTCGGCCGCGTGGATGATGTGCTCAACGTCGCCGGCCATCGCATCGGCACGATGGAAGTGGAGAGCGCGCTGGTCGAACACCCGAGCGTGGCCGAAGCGGCCGTGGTCGGCAAGACGCATGAACTGAAGGGACAGTCCATCGCCGCGTTCGTGACCGTGCGCAGTGGCATCACGCCGTCCACGGCACTGCGTGATGAGCTCCGCGAGTTCGTCGCCAAGAAGATCGGGGCATTGGCGCGGCCGGACGATCTCTACTTCTCGGCCGATCTGCCGAAGACGCGCTCGGGCAAGATCATGCGTCGCTTGTTGCGCGACATCGCCGAGGGCCGGACACTCGGCGACACCTCGACGTTGGCGGACGCCGCCGTGGTGGAGCAGCTCACGCAGCTGTACGAAGACGAGGGCTGAGCCGACGCGGGCGGCCTGGAACGACGTAGGGCGCGCCATCGCTGGCGCGCCCGGCGTCGTTCATCCCATCACGCGGTGATCAGCGCGAGGTCGAGTCGCTACCGAACGCACGCTGCGCGGTGCCCGCCGCCACATCCGCCGCCGCCGAATCGACGTACGCCTTGATGACGTCGTAGCTCATCCCCGCGTAGACCATGCGGTTGCCGATGATGAAGGTCGGCGTGCCCTGCACGCGCAGGCGCTCGGCTTCCATGCGGTTGGCGTCGATCTGCCGCTGGTGCCGCCGCGAGTCGAGGCAGTCACCGAACGCCTTGGTGTCGAGGCCCAGCTCCGCGGCGTAGCCCTTGATCACCTTGGATGGGTTGCCCGTGGCCTGCGTGCTCCACTCGGTCTGACCGTAGAAGATCCGGTCGTGCAACTCCCAGAACTTGCCCTGGTCGTTGGCGCAGGCCGCGGCGTTGTGCGCCACCAGCGTGTTCGGGTGGATGGACGTGAGCGGCAGGTCGACGAAGCGGAAGCGCGCCAGTCCGGTGGCCACGAGACGCTCGCGCACATCGGGCTCCGTGATGGTGGCGAAATGGCCACAGCCCGGGCACTCGAAGTCGGCGAACTCGATGATCTCGACGGGCGCCTCGGGGCTGCCCATGACGTAGCCCTGCGGCTTGGGCGGCGGGAGCGTGGGATCGAGCGCAACGGCCTTGGGGCCAGACTGGGTCACGACGTAGGTGATCCCACCGCCGCCGACGAGTGCCACGACCGCCAAGATGGCGATGAACTTGGAATTGCCGCCCGCAGGGGCCTTCTTCTTCGCAGCCACGCTTGCTGTCCGTGCTAAGGGAGAAAGAGGTGTTGCTGATGCTCCGGGAAAGTACCCGAAAGTGATAGTGAGAGCCACTCAGGACCCGGATTTCGGCACCCGGAGGGGTAGGATTCGCTCCCCGAATGGGTTAGATTTCAGGGATACCGCACTTTTCCCTCCGAATCCGGGAGTCAATGTCCAGAAGCCGTAATCGTCGTAAGCCGGTCACCAACGAGCCCACCGTGTTCGA
>JBEIVF010000314.1:0-1611 GCA_040374005.1 Gemmatimonadaceae bacterium
ACCCGCTCGATGGCATCGATGTCCGAGTGCATGTACCGCACGCGCACCCCCATCTGCTGGAGGTAGTCGGTGAGATCCTCCGACATCCGCTTGGTGAGCGTGGTGACGAGCACGCGCTCGCCCTTCCGCTCGCGGAGTCGGATCTCGTGCAACAGATCGTCCACCTGGCCGGTGACCGGTCGGATCTCGATCTCCGGATCCACCAAGCCCGTCGGGCGGATGATCTGCTCCACCACCACGCCACCACTCAGCTGCAACTCGAGATTCCCGGGCGTGGCCGATACGAAGATCGCCTGCGGCGTCAACGCCAAGAACTCGTCGAACTGTAGCGGGCGATTGTCCAACGCGCTCGGTAGCCGGAACCCGTAGTCCACCAGCGTCAGCTTGCGCGCGCGGTCGCCGTTGTACATCGCGCCGATCTGCGGCAACGTCACGTGCGACTCATCCACCACGACGAGGAAATCATCGGGGAAGTAGTCGAACAAGATGCTCGGCCGCTCACCCGCGTTCCGCCCCGCGATGTGCCGCGAGTAGTTCTCGATCCCCGCGCACGTGCCCACCTCGAGCATCATCTCGATGTCGAAGTTGGTGCGCGACTCCAGCCGCTGCGCCTCCAAGAGCTTCCCCGCCCCGCGCAACTCCGCGAGCCGCGGGATCAGTTCGCCTTGGATCGCCTTGATCGCGCGCTCCAGCGTCGGCCGCGTGGTGACGAAGTGCTTCGCCGGGTACACCGCCATGCGCGGCAGCGTCGCGATGGTCTCGCCAGTCAGCGGATCGATGCGCGTGATCCGTTCGATGGTGTCGCCCCACAACTCCACGCGCACGGCCTGCTCCTCGTATGCGGGGAAGATCTCCACCGTGTCGCCACGCACGCGGAACGCGCCGCGCTCGAACGCGACATCATTGCGGTTGTACTGGATGCGCACCAGCGCACGGAGGATGTCATCGCGCGGGATGGTCTGGCCGACTTCGAGGCGGACCATCGACTCCTTGTACGACTCCGGCGCGCCGAGGCCGTAGATCGCCGAGACGGTCGCGACGATGATCACATCCTCACGCTCCATCAACGACGACGTGGCGCGCAGACGCAGTCGGTCGATGTCCTCGTTGATTGACGCGTCCTTCTCGATGTAGGTGTCCGACGACGGGACGTAGGCTTCGGGCTGGTAGTAGTCGTAGTACGAGATGAAGTACTCGACCGCATTGTGCGGGAAGAATCCCTTCAGCTCGCCGTACAACTGCGCGGCCAACGTCTTGTTGTGCGAGAGCACCAGCGTCGGCTTGCGGTGCGCTTGGATGACGTTGGCGACCGTCATGGTCTTGCCCGAGCCCGTCACGCCCAAGAGCGTCTGGAAGCGGTCCCCACGCGCCAAGCCAGCGTTCAGCTCGGCGATCGCGCGCGGCTGGTCCCCCGCCGGCTGGAACGGCGCTTGCAGATCGTACACGGCCCCGGACATCAGATGGAATCTAAAGGTGTCGGGGTTTGTTCGGTAGGCCCGAACCGGGGACGGGTCGGCCGTCCCCGCCGCTCACTCACATCCCGAGCCGGAAGAGCGGGCGCGTCCAGGGCATGCCGTACCCGATCAGCACGATGGCGATCCCGAAGAACAC
>JBEIVF010000218.1:0-3203 GCA_040374005.1 Gemmatimonadaceae bacterium
GCCGCAACGTGCGTCCCGCCGGCGAAGACGTGCACGTGGGCGAGACCATCCTCACCGCGGGCACGCGGCTCACCGCCGCGCGCGTGAGTTTCCTCGCGTCCATCGGCGCGGCGCGGGTGCTGGTGCATCGCCGCGTGCGCGTGGGCGTGGTCGCTACGGGAGACGAGCTGATCCCACTGGAGGAGTTCTCCGTCGATCGCCACGATCGCATCGTGTCGTCCAACAGCTATGGCCTGCTCAGCGCGCTGCGCGAAATGGGCGCCGACGCCATCGACTACGGCATCGTGCGCGACGAACCCACGGCGCTGCGCGAGGTGCTGGCGCGCGCGGCCGAGCAATGTGATCTCGTGCTCACCACCGCGGGCGTGTCGGTGGGTGAACACGATCACGTGAAGTCCGTGGTCGAGTCGCTCGGCGGCTCGCTCGACTTCTGGCGTGTGCGTATGCGCCCGGGCTCGCCGCTGGCGGCGGGGCACATCGGGACTACCCCGTGGATCGGCCTCCCCGGCAATCCGGTCTCGACGCTCGTCACCTTCGAGCTCTTCGGCCGCCCGGCGGTACGTCGTCTCGCCGGCGCTGCCGCGGTGTTCCCGGCCCCGATCCCCGTCGTGGTCGACGACGCCGTGCACATCAACGGTTCGCTCACGCACTACCTGCGCGTGGTCGTCGCCCTCGGCGCCGATGGTCGCTGGCACGCGTCGCTGGCGGGTGCACAGGCGTCGAACATCGTGTCGTCGTTGGCCCGTGCCAATGCGCTGCTCATCGTGCCGCCCGACCGCGCTCCTGTGGCTCCGGGCGAGCTGCTCGATGCCCTGCCCCTCGGCGATCGCCCGTGGCTGTCGGTCACGGCGTGAAGACCGCGCGCCTGACCGATCGCTTCATCACCGTCGACGAAACAGTCGCGCTTGGTGACTGGACGGTCACGATCACCAAGCCACGTAGCTCCGAAGACCTCATCAGTGAAGAGGACTTCGACATCGACGAGCGCTTGCCCTACTGGGCCGAGCTGTGGCCGTCGGCCGCGGTGCTCGCCGAACACGTGCTCGCGCACGCACCCCGCACCGCGCGCTGCCTCGAACTCGGCTGCGGACTCGGCCTCGCCAGCCTCGCGGCGAGCAAAGCGGGCCTCACGGCGCTGGCCACCGACTACTACGACGTCGCGCTGGAGTTCGTGCAGTGGAATGCCAAGGCCAATCGCGTGGGTCCCATTGCCACACGCATGGTGGATTGGCGCGCGTGGCCCGACGACATCGGTACGTTTGAGTTGATCGTCGGGGCTGACATTCTCTACGAGCGTCCGATGGGTGCGCTCGTCGCGGCGGCGATCGCCCGCGCCTTGGCGCCGAGCGGCGAAGCGTGGATCACGGATCCGGGTCGCGTGGGGGCTGAGCCCTTCCTGGCGGCAGCTGCGGAGCGCAAGTTGTCGGTCACCACCCATCGCCACGTGCATCCGGCCGATCCGGCGCGCACCATCACGCGGTACGCACTTCGCCACACCTCATCGTCCCACACATGATCCCTCGTCTCGCTTTCGTGTTGCTGGTCGCGGCCGGTTGTGCTGGTGGAGGTGCGCCGCGTCCGGCTCCATCGCTCGACATCACCTTCGCGCCGTCGCTCGACATCGAACTCGACTCGATGCGTCGTCAGCCGTCGGGCCTCTGGATCCGTGACTACACGATCGGCGAGGGGCCGCCGATCACGGCCGGCGACAAAGTGGGCGTGCGCTACAACGTGCACCTCACTGATGGCACCCGCGTGGACGGCACCAACCCCGACAGCGGCAACTACGAGTTCACCTTTGGGCGCGGCCAGGTCATCAAGGGCTGGGACGACGGGATGCTCGGCATGCGCGTCGGCGGCCGGCGGCAGCTGATCATCCCCCCCGCGATGGGCTACGGATTCCGCCGCTGGGGCCTGATTCCGAGCAATTCGACCCTCGTCGTGGCCATTCACCTCGTCGAACTCATCCGGTAAGCCCCGGAAAGCCCCGTTTCACCCGTTTTGGCCGACGGGGACGACCCGAAAAGGTTATCTTTCAGGGATGTCGGATAACATCATGGAACCGGACGCGGGCTTCGCCGCGCTCGGCCTCGATCCTCGCCTTGTCAGCGCGCTTGCCGCGCTCGGCTACGAAGAACCCACGCCCGTCCAGAACGCCGCGATCCCCGCGCTTCTCGATGGTCACGATCTGCTCGGCATGGCCGCGACGGGGACGGGTAAGACTGCCGCCTTCGCGTTGCCGATGCTGCAGCGTATTGCCGGCACCGACCGGCGCACCGGCGGCCCCTACGCCCTCGTCCTCGTCCCCACGCGCGAACTCGCGATGCAGGTGGCCGAGGCGGTGCACAAGTATGGCAAATCCATGCGCGTGACGTCCATCGCCATCTACGGCGGCGCGCCGATGCAAACGCAGATCCGTGCGCTCGCGCGCGGTGTCGACGTTGTCGTTGCCACGCCGGGCCGGGCGCTCGACCTGATCAACCGCCGTTCGCTGCAGCTCACCCAAGTGCAGATGGTGGTGCTCGACGAAGCCGACGAAATGCTCGACCTGGGTTTCGCCGAAGACCTCGACGCCATCCTTGCCGCCACACCGCAGGAGCGCCAGACCGCGCTGTTCTCCGCCACGTTGCCGGGGCGCATCACGGACATTGCCAACACGCATTTGCACGAGCCCGTGCGCGTGCGCATTGACCGCGAGATCATCCCTGAGGGCGAGGCGCCGCGTGTCACGCAGACCGCGTACATCGTCCCGCGTCAGCAGAAGGCGGCGGCGCTGGGCCGTGTGCTCGACATCGAGAACCCCACGTCGGCCATCGTGTTCTGTCGCACCCGTGGCGAAGTGGACGAGCTGGTCGAGACGCTGAACGGCCGCGGCTATCGTGCGGCCGGCCTGCACGGTGGACTGTCGCAGGAACAGCGCGACCGCGTGATGCGCGCGTTCCGTGCCAACTCCACTGATCTGTTGATCGCCACTGACGTGGCCGCGCGCGGTCTCGACGTGGACCACTTGTCACACGTCGTGAACTACGATGTGCCGTCGGCGGCTGAGTCGTATGTGCATCGTATTGGCCGTACTGGTCGTGCAGGTCGTCAGGGTGTGGCGATCACGTTCGCCGAGCCGCGTGAGCACCGGTTGCTGCGTAACATCGAGCGGCTGACCAAGCAGAAGATCACCATTGCGACCGTGCCGTCGGCGGCCGACC
>JBEIVF010000152.1:0-5013 GCA_040374005.1 Gemmatimonadaceae bacterium
GATGAGGGCGACACCGATTGGCGTGCGGCGCTGCGGGCCGCCGGCGTAGCCCCGTCGCCCAGTCCGTCGCCTCGGAGCGCCCCGCCCGCCGTTCCGCCGCCACCGCCGAGTGTCGCGGTGGCTCCCCCGAGCGACGAGGACGCAGCGGTGCGCGACGAGCCGCCATCCGGCGCGATCCATGTGGGCACGGCGGAGCGCGAGCTGTTCACGGGGCCAGTGGGCGCCGTGGACACGCTGGACGAGCTGGCCACCCTCATTCGCGCCTGTCAGGCCTGCCGACTGCACACCGAGGCGCGCAACGCGGTGCCGGGCGAGGGCGATCCGCGCGCGGAGTTCGTGGTGGTGGGCGAAGCCCCGGGAGCGAAGGAAGACGAGTCGGGCCGCCCGTTCATCGGCCGCTCGGGCGAGTTGCTGACCCAGATCCTGAATGCCGTGCAGCTGCCGCGCGATCAGGTGTTCATCTGCAACGTGATCAAGCACCGTCCGCCGGAGAACCGCAATCCATCGCCCGATGAGATCGCCGCGTGTCGGCCGTTCCTCCGGCGCCAGTTGGAGATCCTGCGGCCCAAGGTCATCCTGGCCCTCGGCACCTTTGCGGCGCAGACCCTGCTCGACACCAAGGTCGCCATCGGTAAGTTGAGGGGGTTCGAGCACTCCTACTACGGCGTGCCTTTGGTCGTGACGTACCATCCTGCTGCGCTCCTGCGGAACCCCGCCTGGAAGCGCCCCACCTGGGAAGATGTCCAGTTCGCCAGACGTATCCTCGATCGCCCGCGCCGTGACGGTTGATCCGTTCCGCGAGCGGAAACCGCCGTACTCCGAAGAAGCGGAGACGGCGGTGCTCGGCGCGGTCCTCCTCGACCGCGACGCGCTCTCGCGCGCGACCGAGTTCATCGATGACACGATGTTCTTCGCGGAGCGGCATCGGTTGTTGTTCCGCGCGATGCAGCTGCTCGAGCAGCAGGGCGCGGTCATCGACACGCTGACCCTGGTCGATGAACTGTCGCGGCAGGGCGAGCTGATCCGCTCGGGTGGGCAGGAGTACATCGGAACGTTGGCCGATGCGGTGTCCACGGCGGCGAACGTCGAGTATCACGCCAAGATCGTGCGCGAGAAGGCGTTGCTGCGTCGGCTCATCGAAGTCTCGACGAACATCGTGTCCGAGGCGTTCGAGGGGCGCAGCACGGCGGCTGATCTGTTGGACGCCGCCGAGCATCGCATCCTCCAGGTCTCGTCGCAGCGCGGCGCTGAAGGGTTCGTTCGCATCAAGAACCTGCTGTGGCCGGCGATGGAGAAGATCGACGCGCTCATGCAGACGGGCGAGGACGTCACCGGCGTTCCCACCGGGTTCGCGGCGCTCGATGCCATGACCCTCGGCTTCCAGCCTGGCGACTTGGTGATCGTAGCGGCGCGTCCGTCGATGGGCAAGACGGCGTTCGTGCTCAACATCGCGCAGCATGTCGCGCTCGAGAAGGACCTGCCGGTCGCCATCTTCTCGCTCGAAATGAGCAAGGAGTCGCTGGCCAGTCGAATGCTCGCCAGCGAAGGCCTCATCGATGCGCAGAAGTTGCGCTCGGGCCGCTTGTCGACGGATGACTACAAACGCTTGTCGCGCGCCGCGTCGCTACTCATCAATGCGCCCATCTACATCGACGACACGGCCGGCCTCAACCTATTGGAGCTCCGCTCGCGCGCGCGCCGCGTGAAGGTGGAACACGATGTGCGCGTGATTATCGTGGACTACCTGCAGCTGATCTCGGGTCCACCGAATTCCGAGAGCCGGCAGCAAGAGATCTCACTCATCTCGCGGAACCTCAAGATCCTGGCCAAGGAACTCGGGGTGCCGGTGATCGCGCTGTCGCAGCTCTCGCGCGCGCCGGAACAGCGGACGGGTGAGAACAAGCGCCCGCAGCTGTCCGACCTCCGCGACTCGGGCGCCATCGAGCAGGACGCCGACTTGGCGATGTTCATCTACCGTCCCGAGATGTACGAGCTGAACAAGGACGATCAGGGCGCGGGTCGCACCATGCCCGATGGCACGCCGCTCGAAGGCCTCGCGGAGATCATCGTCGCCAAGCAGCGGAACGGGCCCACGGGCATCGTGCGTCTGTTCTTCCACAAGCAGTACACGCGCTTCGACAACTTCACGGGGCGGCAGCCCACCGACGAATGAGCGCCGCGCGCCGGAGGGCGGCGGCGTGGTGAAGGTCAAGGCGCCCAAGACGATCCACCTCTGCACGGCCTGCGGCGCGGAGCACGCGAAGTGGGCGGGGCAGTGCGGGACGTGCGGCGCGTGGAACACCCTCGTCGAAGCGGAGGCCCCGCGTGCGAATCCGGTGCGCGGCGTGGTGACGGGGACGAGCGTCCCGGCCGCGCTGGGTACGGTGTCGGCCACGGCTACGCCACGCATCAAGACGGGCATGCCCGAGTTCGACTTCGTATTGGGCGGCGGCATCGTGCCTGGCTCGTTGGTATTGGTGGGCGGTGAGCCCGGCATCGGCAAGTCGACGCTGCTGTTGCAGGCGGCGGCCATGTTGCAACGCCACGGCGCGTCGGTGCTGTACGTGAGCGGCGAAGAAAGTCCACTCCAAGTGAAACTGCGCGCCGAGCGTCTGACGGAAGATGCCAAGGACGTGCGTATCTTCGGCGAGACGATGCTCGAGCGCATTCTCTCGGCGGCTGAGAACGATCGTCCTGGGATCCTCATCATCGACTCCATCCAGACCGTCGCCACAGATGGCGTGGAGGGCGCGCCGGGCAACGTCGGGCAGGTCCGCGAATGTGCAGCGCGATTGATGCGCTACGCGAAGGCCACTGGGGTGGCGGTCCTCATCGTCGGACACGTCACCAAGGACGGCGGCATCGCGGGTCCGAAGACGCTCGAGCACATGGTGGACACCGTGCTGTACTTCGAGGGCGAAGGGCGCGGCGATCAGCGCGTGTTGCGCGCGACCAAGAATCGCTTCGGTAGCGTGGACGAGATCGCAGTGTTCCGCATGACGGCGTCGGGGTTGTCGCCCGTCGAGAATCCATCCGCGCTGTTCCTCGGCGATCGGTCGACCCAGGCCTCGGGGAGCGCGGTCACGGCGTTGATCGAAGGCACGCGCCCACTGCTGGTGGAAGTCCAGGCGCTCGCCTCCAAGGCCGGCTTCGGCACGCCGCAGCGCGTGACCACCGGTTTCGACGGCCGTCGCCTCGCCCTGCTGCTCGCCGTTCTCGACAAGCGCGCGGGGTTGTCGTTCGCCCAGATCGACGTGTTCGCCAATGTGGTGGGCGGGCTCCGCATGGTCGAGCCCGCGGGTGACCTCGCGATCGCGGCCGCGCTGGCGTCGAGTGTGTACGACCGCCCATTGCCGGCGCAGGCCGTGTTCATCGGTGAAGTCGGCCTGGGTGGCGAGATCCGCCCCGTGGGTCAGCTCGATCGGCGACTGGCCGAAGCCGAGCAACTCGGCTTCGAGCTCGCATTCGTCGCCGAGGGCAATGCCGATCGTCCCCGCGGTCGCGGCGCGATGCGCGTGCGCGAGATGCGTGACATCGCCACGCTGTTCCGTGGTCTCTTCGGGGGCAAGGAGTAGCACATGGGTATCAGTCGCGACATTCCGCCGCCGGTCCCGCACACCGTGCCGACCCGCCCGTCGCCGGCGTACGATGGCCCGCGTGATGTGGGCGTGATCATCGTGGCAGCGGGGAGTGGATCGCGGGTCGGCGGCAGCGAACTCAAACAGTTCCGCTGGGTGGCCGGCAAGCCGATGCTCCTGCACTCGGTCCAAGCATTCCTGGCGCGGCCTGATGTGTGCTCGGTCGTCTGTGTGCTGCCCGATCGCTACGCGGCGGATCCGCCACCGTGGTTGTTCCAGAGTGACCTCGATCGCTTGTTGCTCTCGGTCGGCGGTGCGCAGCGGTCGGACTCGGTGCGCCACGGGCTCGAGGACATGGCGCCCGAGGCGCGCGTGGTACTCGTGCACGACGCCGCGCGTCCGTTGGTGACTGATGCGACCATCGATCGCGTGATCGCGTCGGCGCGGGCGGGCCGGAGTGCCATCGCCGCCATCCCGGTCGTCGATACGCTGAAGGAGGTCACCATGGATGGGCGGATCATGCGCACGGTGGATCGGTCGCACTTGTGGCGGGCGCAAACGCCGCAGGGGTTCCCCCGCGCGGTGCTCGATGACGCGTACCGCGCGGCCGCGGCGCAGGGGATCGTGGCCACGGACGACGCCGCGTTGCTCGAGCGTCTCGGGCACGACGTGATCGTCGTGCGCGGGAGTGAGCGCGGGATGAAGGTCACGGAGGAAGGCGATTTCCGCCGCGCGGAATTATTGTTCCCGCTCGAGGACGAGGGCGCTGGCGCATGAGCGCTCCTGCCACGCGGGTGCTCTTCGTGTGCACCGGCAACACGTGTCGTTCGCCGCTGGCGGCGGCGATCGCACGCGCGGCGGCGACCGAGCGCGGCGGCACGCTCGCCGTCAGCAGCGCGGGGACGACGGCGTGGGATGATGCGTCGGCGTCCGATGGGGCATTGCTCGTGGGGATGGAGCGCGGCCTGGAACTCGAGTCGCACCGCGCGCGCCTCCTCACGCCTGCGATCGTGCAGGAGGCCGATGTCATCTTGGTGATGGGCCCGCACCATCTGGAGCGCGTCGAAGCGATGGGGGGGCGTGGGAAGGCCTATCTCCTCACCGAGTTCGCGTCACGAGGGGCCTCGCACCGCGCGATCTCCGACCCGTTCGGCGGCGACCTCGCCGTGTATCGAGCCACGGCCGATGAGCTCACCGTGGAGATCGGTCTCGCGCTCGATCGGCTGGCGGCCACCGATCCGCCTGCCGCGTCATGAAACTGCCCGGGCGATTGGTCCTGCTCGGGCATCCGGTCGCGCACTCGCTCTCACCACGGTTCCAGAACGCGGCCCTTGAGGCGGCGGGGATCCCGATGGTCTATGAAGCGCTCGACGTCCCCGCCGCGACGCTCGGGGATACGTTGCGGGTGCTCGTGGCCACCAATGCCGCGGGCACC
>JBEIVF010000042.1:0-11464 GCA_040374005.1 Gemmatimonadaceae bacterium
CCTGCGGGTCCATCACGTTGAGGCCGTAGTGGTTGATGAGCATGGTCTGCTGCTTCAGCCAATCGCCCCAACAGGGCTGGCAGGTGCCGTCGAGGACACGGGCGCCGATGGCGCCGGGGAACGGGGCTTTTTCGAAGCCGACGCGCGTCTCACCGCAGCGCTGGCAGGTCACATCAGGCATCAGAACTCTCCTTGGGTCAGGGCGGAAATCTATCGGGAGAACCCGGGAGGGGCGCCGGGCGCGACGAACGGGGTGTCGGCCAAAATGACCGACCGGACCCCGGCGCTACACGCGACTGGCGAGCCACTCGAGCATCGTGGAGAACACCAGCTCTCGTCCGCGATCGGCCGCCACGATATGCCCGGCATCGTCGCGCCACACCAGCGTCTTGTCCATCGAGCCCAACGCCGCGAATCCCCGCATGGCCGATGGCGATGGGATGCGATAATCCTCACGCGAATGCACGAACAGGGTCGGCACGCGCACCGCGGCGCTCGCCCGCCGTGCCGCCTCCACCACCTGCCGGAGCTGCGCAACGGTCCGCGGCGTGAAATACTCCCCACCCAGACTGCGCGACCGCGCGGAGGGATCCTTCAAACTGCGCGTCAGATCACCCTGGAGGCGTGGCATCACGAGCGACCAGAGCGGCCAGAGGCGACTCAGCCAGCGAACGCGGCGACTCATGTGGAGGTACGGCGCGAGGAGGACCAACGCCGCCGGTGGCGCCGCCGCCGCCGTGATCACCGCCAGCGCGCCACCCATCGACTGTCCGATCAGCACCGCGTGTGGATAGCGCGCGCGCACCGCCGCCCACTCGCGCTGCACCTGTGTCATCCACTCCGCCGCACTGGCCCCACGCACGAACTGCTCCGACGTGCGGCCATGATGCGCGAGGAGCGGCACATGCACCCCCCACCCCGCCGCGTGCAGCGACTGCGCCAACTCGCGCACCGACTGCGGGGTGTCATTGTACCCATGGAGCAACAGCGCACCACGATCGCCTGCGCCATCCAGTTGCAGTGGCTCCGCGCCGATCACGATGCCATCGGCCCCGAGCACCCGCTCCGCGCGCGTCACCGGCTAGTACCGCGCGACCATCGGATCGACATCGGTGCTCCACGCATCTATCCCGCCGCGCAAGTTGAACAACCGCGTGTATCCCGCCGCCTGCAACCGGTGCGCGGCCTGCCGACTCCGCACCCCATGATGGCAGTACACGACGATGTCGCGATCCATCGGGAGCGGCGGCGGCGCGTGCATCACCTCGCCGAGCGGCACCAACGTCGCGGCCGCGAGGTGCGCGATCTCGTGCTCCCACTCCTCGCGCACATCGAGCACATACGGCACATCGCCGTGCGCCAGTCGCTGCGCCAACGCGCGCGGCTCGAGCTCGGGGATGCCGCCGTCACGCAGCGGCTCGGGGCGCAGCCCGCAGAACGCCTCGTAGTCGATCAGCGTCGTTTGCTCGCGCGTGCCGCACACGGGACACGTGGGGTCGGGGCGCACCTCGATCGTGCGAAAGCGCATGCGCCCGGCGTCGACCAGCAACAAGCGCCCCGCCAACGACTCACCGATCCCCGTGATCCACTTCACGACCTCGGTAGCTTGGATCATGCCCACCAAGCCGGGCAGGACGCCGAACACCCCGGCATCGGCACAGGTGGGCACCAGCCCCGGCGGTGGCGGCTCGCGGAACAGACAGCGATAGCACGGGCCACCCGGCGTGGCGAACAACGACGCCTGCCCTTCAAAGCGCTCCACGCTGCCGTACACGACCGGGATCCCCGACAACACACCGGCGTCGTTCACCAGATATCGCGTCGGGAAGTTGTCGCTGGCGTCCACCACGATGTCATAGCCCTGCACGATGGCCAGCGCGTTCGCGGCACTGAGCGCGGTGTCATGCACCACCACCGTCACATGCGGATTGATGTCGCCCAACCGATCCCGCGCCGACTCCACCTTGGGCCGGCCGATGTCGCCCGTCCCATGCACCAACTGGCGATGCAGATTGGATGCATCCACCACATCGAAGTCCACCAACCCCAGCGTGCCAACGCCCGCCGCCGCGAGATACATTGCCACGGGCGATCCCAACCCGCCCGTGCCCACGATCAACACCCGCGCCGCACGCAGCTTCGCCTGACCCGCGATCCCGATCCCCGGCAAGCGGATCTGCCGCGCGTAGCGCTGTAATTCCCCAGAGGAAAGCATCCATGCAATATAGCCGACCCCTCCTCGCCCTCACCGCACTCCTCACCGCACTGCCACTCGCGGCCCAGGTGCGCGTGCGTGAACTCGGTGTGCGCCCTGGCGTCTTCTCCCCCGGCCCGCACAACGCCATCACCGACGTCGCCGGGGTCCGCGTGGGCCACACGACCATCATCGAGGGGGACTCGGTCCGCACGGGCATCACGGCCATTCTGCCCCACGCCGGCAACACCTACCTCTCCCGGGTGCCCGCGGCGGTCCACGTCGGCAACGGGTTCGGCAAGCTCCTCGGCTCCACCCAAGTCAACGAGCTCGGCGAGCTCGAATCACCGATCCTGCTCACGTGCACCCTCTGTGTGTGGCGTGCCGCCGATGCGCTCGTGGAATGGATGCTCGAGCAACCCGGCATGGAGCGCGTGCGCTCGCTCAACCCACTCGTTGCCGAGACCAACGATGGGCGCTTGAATCCCGCCATCCGCGCTCGGCCGATCACACCGGCACATGTGCGGAGCGCCGTGCAACGTGCGAGCGAGGGTCCCGTGGCCGAAGGCAGCGTGGGCGCTGGCACCGGCACGAGCGCGTTCGGCTGGAAGGGCGGCATCGGCACCAGCTCGCGCGTGCTCTCCACGCGACTCGGTGGCCACACGGTCGGCGTGCTCGTGCAGACCAACTACGGTGGCATCCTCACCATGGGCGGCGCGGAGGTGGGCAAGGCGATCGGCCGGCATGCCTACACGGCGGAGTCGCGGCCCGACAGCGGCTCGGTGATCATCGTCATCGCGACGGATGCGCCGCTCTCCGATCGCAATCTCGCGCGGCTCGCCAGTCGCGCCATGATGGGGCTGGGCCGCACGGGCTCATCGGCCAGCAACGGCAGCGGCGATTACATCATCGCGTTCTCGACGGCCGAGGGCGTGCGGCGGTCGCCGACGGCGCGCACGCTGACGACGACCGAGTTGGGCAACGAGGATATGTCGGCGTTGTTCCAAGCCGTCGTCGAAGCCACCGAGGAAGCGGTGTACAACTCGCTCACGATGGCGACGACGGTGACGTCACGCGGCGGCACGGTCGAGGCGATCCCGCTGGACCGGGTGCGTGAGGTGTTGCGGCGCGCGGGGATCACCCCGCGCTGAACACGGTGCTCGCGTGGGCGCGCGCGGTGCGCTACCGCGTGAGCGCCGCGCGCGCCGCCTCGAGCTTGGCCGTCGCCGCATCGAAGCGCGACGCCAGATCCACGATCTCCGCGCGGGCCAGCGCGAGATCGTTGAGGCGGATGGCCTCGCTCACCGACGGGAACGTCATCGTCGAGTAGCCGTTATCGACATCCGACGCGTAGATCAGGTTGCGATACCACGCGCGCGACTTGAGGCCCTCGGGCCGCGTCAACGCGCGCTCCACACCGAGCAATGCGGTGTTCGCGGCGGTGCGCACGGCCACGGCCGGTGAGGCCCGCAACGCCATGTCACGCGCGATCGCGAACTGCTCCGCACTCCGCTCGAACCGCGCGATCGCGGAAGTCAGCGGCGCCACGGCCGGCGCGCCGACCGCACGCGCGACCGGCTCCGTGAACCGCCGCATCGTCTGCGCGAATTCCACGTAGTCGTACGGCAGGATCTCGGCGTTGGCGAGTCGCATCATCATCGCGGTGCCGATGCGGGCCGCGGCCGCGTGTCGATGGTATCCCGGATCGCCGAAGCGCGACATCCACCAGTACGAATCGTACGTGGAGTGATACACACCGCCCGCGCCACCGAAGCCCCAGTCCGCGTGGGGAATGCCGAGGTGATTGTAGAAGCCCGCGAAGTCCGAGCCACCGCCGGGATCGCCCATCACGGGGATCTGCGCGTCATTCGTGAGACCGGCTTGCTGACGCCACATGGCGTACACGCTCAGTTCCTCACCGGGATACGGCACGGTGGACATCACATCCCGCAGCAGCGCCCGCAGGGACGGTGACCCGCCACCGCCCACGCGCGGACCCTGGGCGGCGACATCTTGGTTCAAGTAGGCGACGGCACCCGCCAGCAAGCGTAGCGAGTCGTCCTCGACATACTCCGACGAACCGACGAGTCCCCACTCTTCGGCGTCCCACGTCGCGAAGACCATCGTCCGGCGCGGCCGCCAGCCGGCGTTCATCTGCGCCATCACCGCCCGCGCCGACTCGAGCACACTCACCGTGCCGCTGATGTTGTCCGACGTGCCCGGACCCCAGCTATCACGATGCGCCCCGATGATCACCATCTCCTCCGGCAACTCGGTGCCCCGAATGATGCCGAAGGTGTTCCAGATCTTCTTGTAGCCCTGCGTCGCGGCGTCGGTCTCCACACGAATGCGCGCCACCACCGGGCCGGGGCCCACGTGATAGCGGAACGGCATCGCGCCCTGCCAGCGTTGCGGGATCGCCGCGCCGGCGAGATCACGCATCAACTCCGCTGCATTGCTGTGCGAGAGCGGGATGATCGGAATGCGCGGCGTGCCCATCATCGCGACTTCGAGACGCCGCGCGCCAGCCGTGCTCGGCCACCCCGGCGTGCTCGGATCACCCGCACCGTTCATGTACGAACCGCGCTGCACGCCCTGCGACGGACGCATCGGCCCGCGCGGATATGGATCGCCCACGGCGAAGCCATCGTCGAGCGGATCGCTGTACACGAACAAGCCCACCGCACCGCGCTTCTCTGCTTCGCGGCCCTTGATGCCGCGGAACGAGCGTCCGTAGCGCGCGATCACGATCTTGCCGCGCACCGACACGCCGAGCGAATCGAGGACGGCGTAGTCCTCCATCAAGCCGTAGTTGACGTACACCACTTCGGCGGTCGCATCGCCCGCCGCACCGTACCCAGCGATGGGCAGCGGCTGCGGGAACGCGGAGGACGTGGGGTCCTCCGCGATCGGCCCTTCGCGCACATCGAGCTCACGCGGATCGGGGCGGATGCGCCAGGCTTGGATCACCGTCGGATGCGGGAGCCACACCTCGTACTCACGCACCTCGGTCTGCATCCCCATCGCGCGCATCGCGTTGATCACATAGTCGCGCGTGTACGCCTGACCGTCGGTCCCGGCCACATGCGGGCGCACCGAGAGGTCGCGCGAGAGCGAGTCGGCCCGCGCGGCACTGGGCCGCTGCGTGGCTGCGGCTTCCGCTGCACGCTGGCGGGCGGCTTCGGCCGTGGAGAATCCAGTGATGGTTTGCGCCGACGCCGCCTGGGCGACGAAGGGCAGGGCGATGAGAACCGCGCGCAGGGCATTGGTCATGCCCTGAAGATTACTCCTCGTCGAGCGCGGCGCGAATCGCCAGTCGGAGGCGGGCGTCGAGGTCGGCGTGCCCGATGAGCCCCACGCTGAGGCGGGCGAAGACCTGCTGCATCTCGGTGGCGACGAAGGTGTCGGTGGCCGGCGCATGGAGGTCGTCCAGCGACCGGAGGGCGAGGGCACGCAGCCCCAGACGGATATCCTCCGGCAAGGCGGCGAGGGCCGCGGGATCGGCCGGGCGCGGCGGCAGTGGACCGCGGCGACGGACCGGGGCGGTGAGGAGGGCACGGAGCGGCGCGAGGGTGACCACGAACGAGCCGGCGGTGTGCTCGGTGAAGCTGGCCACGACCCCCAGCCGTTGCAGGCGCCGGAGCTGGGTCTCCACCGCTGGGCGCACCACGGCGATCCCATCCACGCTCTGGTTCCCGCGTCCGGTGATCACCAGGACCTCGCCACCGCCCTGCGCCTGTTGCCCACGGAGCCACACATCGACGCGCGCCGTGGCCTCGGCGCCCGTCGGCAGACTGCTCCGGAGATCCAACTGCCGTCCGCTCCCGAAGCGCACCTCATCGAAGGCGCGCTCGATCGTGAGCGGAGGACGGCGGCGTTTGGTCAGCGGCGCGCCTCGCGCAGGACGCGTCCATCGACGCGCTCCGTGGGCGTGATGCCGAGGACGTCGGCCAACGTCGGGGCGATGTCCACGGTGTTCACCTTCGTGTCGAACCGACGCGCCACGAACGGTCCGCCGAGGAAGGCGACGGGCACGCGGGCGTCGGCGTCGTGCGGGGAACCATGCTGCCCGGGATCGCCGGTCCCGACGCGATTGAACGGCGTCAGGGTCACGGCGGCCAGCGCGATCTGTCCGGGGAACGACTCGTGGCCCGGGACGAACATGCGCACGATGCGGCGCGCGATCGCGTCGCGGGTGGTGTCGGCCTGCGCCAAGTCGGCGATCCGATCGACGCGCATCACGCCGGGCACACGTTGCATCGCGCTCATGAACTGGGTGACGATGGGTGCGGGGTCGAAGGCCTGCGCGCCGGGCTTGGTGCGGTCGAACCAGAGCACCAAGTCCTCATAGCGGAACGCCATCGTGTCCACGCCCGCCGCGCGCAGGGCGGCGCGGGCGTCAGCAACGATGGGACCGAAGGTGGCGCTCGGAATGCTGATCGCTCGCGCATTGTCGCCCCAGCGCGAGGTGATCCCCACGGGCGGGGTAGCGCCGTGGTCCGACGTGAACGAGATGATGACGTTCTCGCGGCCACGGAGTCGGTACAACGAATCGATGAACGCGCCGAGGTAGCGGTCCACGCGTAGCACTTGGTCGTGGAGCTCACGCGAGTCGGGGCCATAGCGGTGGCCGATGCCGTCGGTTGCGGACAGCGAGACCGCGAGCAGGTCCGTGCGATCGTTCCGTCCGCCGAGCTCCATGGCGGATACACCGCGGAGCGCGAGCGCCAGGGTCAGGGAGTCGATCCACGGGAAGTTCTGGATCATCGCTGCGGCACGCATCGAATCCGCAGGCAATACATGCGGGAACGTGATGCCGGTCCGACCCTCCGTGACGACGCTATCGGCCTCCGGATACGCCGACTCCGGCAACAACAGGTTCCACGCCTTGCCCGCCAACTGGAACACGCCGCGCTCGGCGTTGAAGCGCTGGACGAACGTCGGCAGCGTGTCGGCGTAGTAGACGCTGGTCGTGAACCGTCCTGCCTGCGGGGCATACCACATCACGGTGTGCCGCGCGTTCGATGCCACCGGCAAGATGGCGCTGCGGTCCTTGCGCGACACGCTGAGCACCCGCGTGCGCGGATCCACGCGCTGCATCCAGTTGGCGAGCGTCGTGCCGCGAAATCGGAACGGCGACGCGCCTTGTCCGGGGAAGTCGACGAGCGGGACGTCGTTGGTCTCGACGCCCTGCGCGTTGGCGATGATCCCCGTCGAGTACGGGTGCCGGCCCGAGAGCATCGACGCGTGCGCCGGTGCGGTCTCGGTGTTGGCGTGATCCTGATACCCGTTGGCGAAGAAGGCGCCCTCGGTCATCAGGCGCTTATAGCCGCCCGTGAGCTGTGACTCCCACGTCGTGAGATAATCGGGACGCAACTGATCGACGGCGATATGCACGACGAGACGCGGGCGCGGCGCGGCGGACTGCGCGGCGCTGGTCTGCGCGGTGAGCAGGGCGGCGGCCACGAGTGCCGCCCGAGTGAGCAATGAGGTCATGGCCGAACGTTCGCCCCATTACCCAGTAGAAACAACTGGCGCACCGGAGCGAGACACGTTCGTGACCGACGCCTCACCCCGCGTTGAGCGCCTGCTCGATGATGTCGAGGCCGCGCGTCAGCTGGGCGCGGGTGATCACCAAGGGCGGCAGGAAGCGCAGCGTGTGCTCCCCCGCACTCACCAACAGCAAGCCCGCATCGCGCGCCTTGCCGATGATATCGGCCGCCGGGACGGTGATGTCCATGCCCCACATCAGGCCTTGCCCCCGCACGGCGCGCACGCGCGGCGTGCGGGCCCGGAGCGCGTGGAGCTGCTGTCCGAACCATGCGCCGGTCTCGGTGACGTGCGCCAACAACGCGGGGTCGGCCAACCGTTCCACGACATGCCGCGCCACGTGCGCCACGAACGGGCCACCCCCGAACGTCGTGCCATGATCACCCGGCGACATCACACTCGCGATCGCATCCGTCATGAGCACCGCACCGATCGGCAGTCCACCCGCCATCGGCTTGGCCAGCGTCATCATGTCGGGCGTGATGCCCGCGTGCTCATGCGCGAACAACGTGCCCGTGCGCCCGAACCCGCACTGGATCTCGTCAAGGATCAGCGCGACCTCGCGCTCCGTCGTGAGCGCGCGGAGCTCGCGCAAGAACCCGGGGTCGAGCACCCGCACGCCGCCCTCACCCTGGATCGGCTCCACGATGACGGCCGCCACGCGCTCGGCGTCGAGCACCACATCGAGATCGGCGAGATCGCGCTCGACGATGCTGATCCCCGCCGCCAACGGACGGAACGGCGCGCGATACTGCGGTCGATCCGTGGCCGCCAACGTGCCGAACAACCGACCGTGGAACGAGCCACGCAGCGCGAGGAGCTCGTGCTTCACCGGTCCGCCCATCTTGCGGGCCCACTTCCGCGCGAACTTGAACGCGGCCTCATTGGCCTCGGCGCCGGAGTTGCAGAAGAACACCTTGTCGGCGAACGACAACTCCACCAAGCGCGCCGCGAGCAGCTCGCCCGGCGCGGTGCGGAACAGATTGGACGTATGCAACACGCCGCTCTGCGTGGCCTCGATGATCGCGTTGTTCACGCCGGCGTCGTTGTAGCCGAGGGCCGTCACCGCGATGCCCGACGTGAAGTCGAGATACGCGCGCCCCTCGCTGTCGAACAACTCGCACCCCGCCCCGCGCACGAACTCCATGGGAGCGCGCTTGTAGGTGCCGAGGATCGCGTCAGTCGCGACCGGTGTCGAAGTCGTCATGATCTGTTGCCTGCGGAGGAGCGGGGAAGGAGCGTCGTGCCACTGGCCGGATCGGTCAGCGTGGAGAGGTCACCGATGCGCACGCGGCCCACACCATGCGCGAGGGCGTTGTGCGCGGCCTCGATCTTGGCGGCCATGCCGCCAGCGGCGATGCCGCGTTCGATGAGATCGTTGGCATCGTCGTAGTACAGCGTGGCCACGGGCACGCCATCGATCAGCACCCCGGGCACATCCGCCACGAACACGAGTTCGGCGGCTTGCATGGCCACGGCGATGGCCGTCGCGGCGTCGTCGCCGTTGAGGTTGAGCGGACTCGCGTCGGGCGCGTCCGCGTCGCGGCCGACCGGTGAGACCACCGGCAACCAACCCGTGGCGATGAGATCGTGCAGCACGCGAGGATTGGCCGTGATGCGCTCGCCCACGCGACCGAGTGGGGCGCCCGGTGCGACATGCGCAGTGAGGAGCCCACCATCTTCGCCGGAGATGCCGACAGCGCGCAGGCCGATACTCGCGCACGCCGCGACCAGCCGCTTGTTCGACGTGCCGCTGAGCACCATGCGCACGATCTCGAGCTCTTCGGTCGTGGTCGCGCGGCGTCCGCCCACAAAGCGGGGTTCATGGCCGAGGGTGCGCATGCGCGCACTGATCTCATCGCCACCGCCGTGCACGACGATGAGTCCGCTGATCAGAGCACGTTGTGCTTCGGCAATGGCCTTGGGGAGGCGCGCATCGGTCTGCACGCGTCCACCGATCTTGAAGATATGCGTCACCAGCGCAACCCCGCCGTTTCGTCGAGTCCGAGCATCACATTCGCATTCTGGAGTGCTTGGCCGGCGGCGCCCTTCTGGAGGTTGTCGATCGCGGCGATCACCTGCAGCGTCGGCTGGCGCACATCGGCCACGCGCTGGGCGAACACGCGGACCGTGTTGCGGTGCACCACATCGCGTAAGGCGGGCGGCTTCTCGCTGACTTGCAGGAACGGCTCGCTGGCGAACGCATCGCGGTACACCGCGAGCGCGTCGTCATCGTGATGCGTCACGGGCACGGTGATGGTCGACAAGATGCCGCGCGCTACGGGGAGCAGGTGCGGCGTGAACAGCAGGTCGACATCGGCGCCGAGCGTGTGCATGGTCGCGCGCATCTCGGTGAGATGCCGATGCGTGTTGCCGGTGCCGTAGGCGCGGAAGTCCTCGGTGATCTCGCCGAAGAGCAGATCGCGCTTGGGCGAATTACCGGCGCCCGTGACGCCGCTGGCGCTGTTGATGGTGATACTGGCCCCGGGCACAAGGCGTCCGGCGCGCACCAGCGGCCACAGCGCTACCAGCACCGAGGTGGGATAGCAACCCGGATTCGCCACCAGCGACGCGCTGCGCACCGCCTCGCGATGAAGCTCGGTGAGTCCGTACGGCACACCCTCGCTGCCGGGATGTCCCGTGCGATAGTCGCTGGAGAGATCCACCACCTTTGCGCCGGCCTGCAGCGCCGCTTCAACGGCGGGCTTGGATGCGCCGTGCGGCAGGGCTGAGAAAACAAGCGCCGCTCTGTCGAGCGGCGCGGCGTCGGGGGCACAGAACGTGACCGATTGCCCGCCGCCTAAGTCGAGTCGCTCCCCGCGTTGGTCGTTGGCGGTGGCAAAAGCGAGGGTCAATGACGGATGCGACGCGATCAGGCCGCAGAGCTCCCGCCCCGCGTACCCCGACGCGCCCAATACTCCAACTGGAATCGTATGCACTATTAATGCATACTCTTGCATTCGGCCCCCGTCAATACCTACCTTGTTCAGGCAGGGACCAGATGCGCGGGCCGCGTCGCCACCCACGAGCCATGACCACCAAGCCAGAACGCCAGCAGACCATCCTCGAGCTCATCCGCACCCGACCGATCGGGAGCCAGGAGGAGCTGCGGCAGCTACTCGAGGGCCGTGGCTGGGAGGTGACGCAGTCCACCCTTTCCCGGGACATGAAGGAGCTGGGGTTGGCCCGGGTGCAGACGCCATCGGGCCCGCGGTACACGGCCCCGGGCGGCGCTGGCGAGGAGAAGCACGTGGTCCTCGACTCGCTGCTGCCGCAGTTGTTCGTGAAGCTCGACGGCGTGGGTGAGATGCTGGTCTTGAAGACCGTCCCTGGCAGCGCTCAGGTGGCGGCCGTGGCGCTCGACGCCGAGGACTCGGCCGATCTCGTCGGCACGCTGGCGGGCGATGACACGGTGCTGCTCATCTGCCGCTCAGCGGCCGCTCGCGAGCGCCTCAGCAAGCGGATCCTGCGGCTGGCGAAGCGGACGTAGGGCCGCTGGTTGCTACGACCGCATATTTTGGCTAAATATGCATAATCTGGGCTTCGGTCCTTCCATTTTGGCCGTTCTTGCTCCCTTTCTGTCCTGTCCGGGCCCTCGTGGTCCTTTTCCAGCCCCCATCGATATGCGCGCACGTCATTCGTCACGCCGGACTGCTCAGTGAGCGGCGACGGCGCAGGTCATAAGCTGTGGGGCGGCCGCTTTGCCGGTGGCCCGGCGCC
>JBEIVF010000086.1:0-7995 GCA_040374005.1 Gemmatimonadaceae bacterium
CATCTCCGGGATGGACGGATTGATCTTGCCCGGCATGATCGACGAACCCGGTTGCACCGCGGGCAACGTGATCTCGTCGATGCCCGTGCGCGGCCCCATGACCATCAAGCGCAGATCGCTGGCGATCTTGCTGAGGTCCACGGCCAACGTCCGCAGCGACGCGCTGAAGCCGGCCGCGTCGCCCATGGACTGCATGAGCTGGATACGGTCGTCACCGATGCGCAGCGTGAGGCCCGTGATGGCCGTCAAGTGCGTGTTCATCAACGCCGGATACTGCGGCTCCACCGTCACACCCGTGCCGACGGCGCTACCGCCGATGCCGAGGTCGCGCAGATAATCCGCCGCTTCGCGCACGCGCTTCAGGCCGCGCGTGAGCGAGCCCGCGTACGCGTGGAACTCCTGTCCGAGCCGGATCGGCATCGCGTCCTGCAAGTGCGTGCGCCCGGCCTTCACCACATCATCGAACTCCACGCCCTTGGCCGCGAGCGACGCGATGAGCCCTCCGAACGCCTCCTCCAGCGCGCCCAACTGCGACAGCGCGGCCAGCCGGATGTTGGTGGGGATCGTGTCGTTGGTGGACTGCGCCATGTTCACATGGTCGTTCGGATGCACCGGCGTGTACGTGCCGCGCGTGCCGCCCAGGAGCTCGTTGGCCCGATTGGCGAGCACCTCGTTGACGTTCATGTTGTGCGACGTGCCGGCGCCGGCTTGGTACGGATCGACGACGAAGTGCTCCCGATGCTGCCCGGCGAGGACCTCGTCGGCGGCCGCGACGATCGCGTCAGCGCGCTCGGCATCGAGACGACCGGTCTGCTTGTGCGTCAGCGCAGCGGCCTTCTTGATCCACACCTGCGCGAGCACGAACGGCTCCAGCGGCAGGAGACCACTGATGGGGAAGTTCTGGCGCGCGCGCATGGTCTGCACGCCGTACAGGGCGGACGCGGGGACTTCCAGCGGTCCGAGGGGGTCCTTCTCGACGCGAACGGCGTCCGTCATGGCAGTGAGGGCAAGAGCGGTAGGGTCGGGCGCGGGTGCGCCCACGATCAACTCCGCGGACGGAGCGCGAGCATCGTCAGCACGAGCAGCAGGCTCGCGGCGAGGACGGCCACGCCCATCCACAACACACTGATGCCGTGCAAGCGCCCGAAGGCCACCCGCTGCACGTCATCGACGGGGAGCGCGTCGATCGCTCCGCCGATCTGGTCCCGCAACCGCGCGATGCGCGGGCCGATCACGAACTGCGCGATCGCACAGGCGGCGGCCACCGCGACGCCGAGCCCGGCGCGCACACGGCCACCGGGGCCCGCCGCAGCCAACCACGCCGCGGCGAGTCCGACGAGCAGTCCGGTCCAGAAGATTACGGGCAACACGCGCCCGACGACATTGCCGGCCATCGCGCGCGTCGGCAGGACGGCGAACGCCGCCGGCGCCACTGACGCCGCCACGAGCACCGCCGCACCGACCCACGCGGCGATGAGGGCCACCGTGAACACCAGTCGCATCGTCGGGGTCATCGCGACACCAACCGCGCGGCGCCGCGCAGGAACGGATTCGACACCTTCTCGCGACCGATCGTGGTCGCGGGTCCGTGCCCTGGATACACGACCACGCTATCGGGTAGGTCGCGCACACGCTCGAGCGACAGCTGCATCGCGTCCGGATCGCAGCCCGGCAGATCGACACGACCGATGGACCCCGCGAACAACAGATCGCCGCCGAGCAGCACGTCGCCACTGCGCAGGATCACGTGGCCCGGCGCATGGCCCGGCACATGCCACACGGTGAACCGCGCGTCACCCAACAGCAGCACATCGCCTTCCTCGTACCGATGCGATGGCTCGCTCGGCTGCTCGAACGGTAACCCCCACCGCGCGGCGGACTGCGCGCCGCGCGCGTACACCGGCAGATCCAGCGGATGCAGGTACACGGGCACATCGTGCACCGCCGTCACGCCGGCGACACCACCGATGTGATCGAAGTGCGCGTGCGTGAGCCAGATCGCCGTGAGCGTCACGTCGTGCTCGGTGACCCACGCGACCAACCGCTCGGGCTCCGCGCCGGGATCGACCAGCGCCGCCTCACGCGTCGCCGGATCGATCACGAGATACGCGTTCTCCTCGAGCGGACCGACCGTGAGGGTCTCGACGATCACGCGCCCGCTCCAGCGTGCGACTTGTCCTTGCGCGCGACGAGGTACTTCTCCGCCGCGATCGCCGCGGTGGTGGCATCACCCACGGCCGTCGTGACCTGGCGCGTGAGCTGGGCCCGCACGTCACCAGCGGCGAAGAAGCCCGGGATCGACGTCGCCATGTTCTGATCGGTGATCAGGTAGCCGGCCGAGTCGTGCTCGACGTGCCCTTCAATGATGCCGGTGTTCGGCGTGAAGCCGACGAAGATGAAGATGCCCGTGGCCGTCAGATCGCTGGCGGTATCGGTCTTCACGTTGCGGATGCGCGCATGCGTCATGAGCCCATCCGCACCACCGTGCACTTCCTCGACGACCGTGTCGTAGATGATCTCGATCTTCGGATTGGCGAACACCCGTTGCTGCACGATCTTCGACGCGCGGAACGAATCACGGCGGTGCACCAGATACACCTTCTCCGCGTAGCGCGTGAGGAAGTCAGCCTCTTCGCACGCCGCGTCGCCACCGCCGACCACCATGATGGTGTGCCCGCGGAAGAAGTGCCCGTCACAGATCGCGCAGTACGACACGCCCTTGCCGGCGTACTCGAACTCACCCGGGATGTCGAGCTTCACGGGCGTGCCACCCGCGGTGATGATCACGGCCGGCGCTTCGTAGATGTCACCGCCGTCCACATCGACCTGGAACATGTTGTCGTCACGCTTGAAGACCTTCTGCACGTCGATGAAGGTCTTGAGCTCGACACCGAACTTGGTGGCGTGGGCCGCGAACTTCTCGGCCAACTCGTGGCCGAGGACATGCTCGAACCCGATGTAGTCCTCGATCACCTCGGTGTTCAGGAGTTCGCCACCGGGCATGCCGCGCTCGAGCACGACCGACTTGAGCATGGAGCGGCCCGTGTAGAGGCCGGCACAAAGACCGGCGGGGCCGCCGCCGATGATGATCACTTCGTAGGTATGAGTCGCCACTGGGATGTCCGGAAGACGGCGCCGACACGGCGCCGTGGGTCTGCTCTAAATCTCGCCCATCGGCCCCGTTGGTGGTACCGGCGCCTCCACCTGGAGGAGCGCGGCGGCCCCATGACAGTGCGAGGCCGTCGCGAGCACCGCCCGCACGGGCCCGTCGGCGCCGGCCACGGCGATGGCATCGTCCGCGGCGCGGATGGCCGCGGCGTCCACCATCCCCACCCCGTAGGCGCGGTGGGTGCAGTGGAACGTGAAGGGGCCCAACAGCGGTCGCCCCCCGGAGCGTTCCCCAGCGCCCCATGCGGCCAGGGTCGTGGGCATGGACCAATCGCGCGGGCCCCGGGTGTGCGGGCACCGGGCCGGCTCGATACAATTGACCGGGCACATCCACGTGGCGTGCGACACATAGGCGGTGCCGTCCGGCGCGGCACGCTCCCACGGCGTGCCCACACGCCCTCTCATGGGTGCCCGCGCCACCGTGCGGGCCGGCCAGCGCTGGGTGGCGCGGCGCGCGACCCATTCGAAGAAGAGGTGCGGCATCAACGGCGACGGCACGAGCGCGTCGTGGGCGCCGGCCGCAGGCAGCCAGCCGTCGAGGAACGCGCCCCATTCGGCCACGACGAGCGCGGCGGCCGGCGCGCGGGCATCGCCACCATCAGCGGCCACGGCCGGCGCCGCCGCACACGACGCCTCACGGTCCACGAGGAGCACCTGCTCCCACGTGATGGCGCCGGCGGTTGCCGCACGACGGAGCTGCCGCAGGTAGTACGAGCCATAACACCCGCCGCCGATCACGACGATGGTGCCGTAGTCGTGGCGCACGGGCTCAGTGGCCGAGATGCCGTCCGCCATCGACCGGCAACACGACGCCCGTGACATACGTCGCGTGCACCAAGTACACGATCGCCGCCGCGACATCATCGGGGGCTCCCATCCGCTGGAGCGGCGTGGCCGCCACGAACTCGGCCTGCGCGGCCGCCGTCCAGCCGGGCGGCGGCAGCACCGCACCCGGCGAGACGGCATTCACGCGCAGTCGTGGCGCGAGCTGTTGCGCCAACTGCTGCGTGAGCGCCACGACGCCGGCCTTGCTGATGCTGTGCGGCACGAGCCCCGGCCACGATTCGTGCGCGAGATGATCCGCGAGGTTGAGGATCACGCCCCCGTCGGCCATGAGCGGCGCGGCGGCGATGGCGAGGAAGAACGGCGCGCGCAGGTTCACCGCGTGGATGGCATCCCAGTCGGCCGGCGTGACCGCCACGAGCGGTCGTGGTCGCCACAGCGCGGCCGAGTTCACGACCACATCGAGCCGACCGAATGCGCCGTGGGCCGCCGTCGCCAGCACGGCTGCGGCCGCGCCGTCACTGAGGTCGGCCTGCAGACCGATGGCCGAGACGCCGAGCGCCGTCGCCGCGGCGATGGTCTCGCGGGCCCCATCCGCGGAGCGGTGATAGTGCACGACGAGATCGTGTCCATCCGTAGCTAACGCGAGCGCGATCGATCGTCCCACGCGCTGCCCGGCCCCCGTGACCAGCGCGACCGGGCGCGCCATCACGTGCCCGCCGCCAGTCGCGCGGCGCGGCGCTCCTCTTGGCGCACCAACCACGCGGCCGGCACCTGCATCCCCCCGAGCACCCGACGTCCGGTCGCGTCGCCGTGCCAATCGGAGCCCCCGCTCGGCAGCAGCGTGAAGTGATCGGCGAGCGCCTGCAAGCGCCGCACATCGTCGGCGTTGTGGCTCGGATGCTTCACCTCGATGCCATCGATGCCCATGCCGGCGAGCGCACGCACGCGGTCAGCACGCCCCTCCGTGGAGGGATGCGCCCAGATGGCGAGGCCGTGCGCGGCATGGATCAGCGCGATCGCATCGACGGCGGCGAACTCCGGCTTGGGCACATACGCCGGACGCCCCGCGCCGAGATAGCGATCGAAGGCCTCGCGACGATCACCGACGTGTCCACGCACCATGAGCGCCTTGGCGAGATGCGGGCGACCGATCGCCGCGCCGTCCGCTGCCGCGGTCACATCTTCGTCGGTGATCGCGAGGCCGAGCTCCTGCAACCGCTGCACGATGGCGCGCGCGCGGGCGGCCCGTTGACCGCGCAGGGCGATGAGGCGCTCTTCGAGCGCGGTCGTCGCGTCGATGTGCAGACCGAGGATGTGCAGTTCGCGGCCCATGAGCGTCGCCGAGAGTTCGACGCCCGCGATGACGTGCACTCCGGCGACCGCGCCGGCGGCTGTCGCAGCGGCGACGCCGGCGACCGTGTCATGATCCGTGAGCGCGAAGGCCTGGAGCCCGGCGGCCTTCGCCAGCGCGGGGATGGCTTCGGCCGCCACGGCCCCATCCGACGCGGTCGAATGGACCTGCAAGTCGACGAAGCCCTCGCCGGCGTCGCCCGTCACGATCGGTAGCCAGCCTCCGGCGAGAACTCGCTCGGCTGCGACGCCCGGAACAACCGGTGCAGATCGGCATCGCTGAGCGCGGCCAACGCCTGCTCGCGCGACTTGACGCCGGTGGGCGCATAGCGCGTCACGCGCACTTCCGCGATGTCGCCACTGCCATGCACGAACAACAGCCCGAACTCATCCATCGTGTTGGGAGTGAGGAAGCCAGAGGGGAAGACCTCCCACGTGCGACCTTCGATCTCGATCGGGCGGCTGGGCATCGTCAGGGCACCTCGAGCTGCGTGTAAATGCGAGCGGCGTCGCGCGGTGGCTCCGGCGACAACTTGTGGGCGGCCACCAAGGTGGGAACGTCGTTCGCCTCGGTGAACTCGACGAAGACGCCCGGGATCGCCGCTTCTTCGAACACCCAGAAGCGGCACTCCTTGGCTTTATAGAAAGCTTGGCGGGCCACCAAGCGCTCCAGATAACGGGCACGCTCCGACGCGGTGACCACCGCGCGTTGGATCGTGAGCGCGCGCGGCACGACTAGAGCGCGGGGTCGGCGAGCGTCTCGAGCTGCTGCTTGACGAACGCCAGGAACTTGTCCGCGTCTGAGCCATCGACAACGCGATGGTCGAACGACAACGAGAAGTACGCGCAGGTGCGGATGGCGATCGTATCTTCGCCATCAGCGCCCGTGAGCACCTTGGGCCGCTTCTCGATCGCGCCGAGGCAGAGGATGCCCGTCGTGGGGACCGGGATGATCGGCGTGCCCATCAACGACCCGAACACGCCCGGGTTGGTGATGGTGAACGACGCATCCTGCACTTCGTCGGGCTTCAGCTTCTTGACGCGCGCGCGGCTGGCGAGGTCGTTCAAGGTGCGCGTGAGGCCGACCAGCGACAGATCATCGGCCCGCTTGATCACGGGCACGATGAGCCCCCAGTCGAGCGCCACAGCGATGCCGATGTTGTAGCTCTTGCGGTAGATGATGTCCGTGCCCGCGACCGAGGCATTGAGGATCGGGAACTGCTTGAGCCCTGCGACCACGGCCGAGATGATGAACGGCAGGTACGTGAGCTTCTCGCCGGTCTCCTTCTCGAACTGCGCGCGCTTGGCGCCGCGGATGCGCGACACCCGCGTGAGATCGACCTCGAAGAACGACGTCACGTGCATGGACGTCTGCCGCGCGAGGACCATGTGGTCCGCGGTGAGCTGACGGATGCGCGACATGGGCGCGACGACATCGCCCGCCCACGGCGTCGGCATCGGCGCGTGGTGCGTCGCGGCGGGCTTCGGCGCCGAGAGCGCCGGCACCGCGGGGGCCGCAGCGGGAGCGACGGGCACCGGCGCGCCCGACTCGAGGAACGCGACGAGGTCCTTCTTCGTCACGCGCCCCGCAATACCCGACCCCGACATCGACTCCAGCGGCACACCGGCCTCCGCGGCCATCTTCCGCACGAGCGGCGACGACTTGGTGCGGAGGCGGTCTTCAAGGGAAGAGCCGTTGCCAGAAGCGACCGCGGCAGCGACCGGCGCCACAGCCGCCGGAGCAGGCACAGGAGCCGCCGCAGCAACCGGCGCCGGTGCCGCGGGAGCCGGTGCAGAAGAACCCGTGCTTCCCGTGCCACTCGTGCCACTCGTGCTACCGGTGCTCGCCGTGGCTCCAACGTCCAGTCGAGCGACGATCGCCCCAACCGGCACAGTCTGTCCTTCGGTGACCAGAATTTCCGCGATGACTCCGGCCGCCGGGGCCGGAATCTCCGCGTCGACCTTATCGGTAGAAATTTCAAAGATGGGTTCGTCGCGCTTCACCACATCGCCCTGCTTCTTCAGCCAGCGCGACAAGGTGCCTTCGGCGATCGACTCGCCCATCTGGGGCATCAAGACGTCCTCAAGTGCCACGGGACGGTCCTCTTAGGCTATTGGTTCTTACGTGCAGCGTCCCGTTCGGACTGCCACACGCGGGTCAAGACCAGGATTGGAAGGCTCAGCGCGCCGATCAGGCCGCCGACCCCTGCATAAACATACCAGTTGCAGGCCGGAATGTCTTGGCAGACCGGCGCGCGGGAGATCTTGGCCACGACCATGGAGAGGAGCGACCCCACCATGGCCATGGAAATGAAGCCGGCGAAGATTGAGAAGCACCCGAGTCCGGCATAGCGGGCTCGGCGCTCCAGGGGGGAGGTGTCGAGGGGAGTGGTCATCAGGATCAGTACCGAGCCAGGCGGCGGACCGCCGTGACGATGTCAGAGACTTGGGGGAGGACGAAGTCCTCGAGGGCCGGGGCGAACGGCAGGGGCACGTCGTGCGCCGTCACCCGCAGCACAGGCGCATCGAGCCACTCGAAGCACGTCTCATTGATGCGGGCCGTTATCTCGCCGGCGATGCCCCCCGTGCGGGTGTCCTCGTGCACGATGAGTACGCGGTTCGTCTTCTTGACCGTCGCCGCAATGGCCTCGTCATCCATCGGAAGCAACGACCGGAGGTCGATGACCTCCA
>JBEIVF010000063.1:0-9422 GCA_040374005.1 Gemmatimonadaceae bacterium
ACAACCGAACCCGTTGACCGGAAGCAGCGCGATCAGCTCGGTGGCGCTCGAGGCGGTCACGCTCGCCATGACGCCGTTGACACGCACCTCATTGCCGCCTGGGGTCACCGCGAAATTGCTGCCACGGATGGTGATCGCGCTGCCCGGCTGCATGAGCGCTGGTTCGATGGACGTGATCTGCGGGCCCGACGGGGATGCGGCGATGGTCACGAGGATCTGCGCGGTGGCCTCGCGCGACTCGGCGACGGCTCGGATCGTGGTACTCCCGGCGCTGACCCCCGTGACGAGCCCGCCACTCGAGACCGTCGCGACACCTGACGAGCTCGACGTCCACGTCACGGGCCGCCCCGTGATGACGCCCCCCAGCTGGTCCGACAATCGGACCGTGAGTTGGGTCGTCGCCCCACGGGCCACGGTGACCGCGCTGGGCTCGATGCGGATGCTCGCGATCGGCAACAACTCCACCCGCACACTGACCGACCCCGACACGGAGCCCACCTCACCCGTGATGGTCACCGACCCGACCGCGCGGGCGGAGAGCACCCCCGCCTCGCTCACCTCGACGATGTTCGCCGCCGACGACCGCCAGCGCACGACGACATCGTCGATCGCCTCGCCATCTGCCCCGAGCGCGCGGGCCGTCACCACGCCCGTGGTGCCCACGAACAGTACCTCCGCCGAGGTCGCCACCTCGACCGTACGCACCCGCGCACTCGGTGGGGTGGCCCCGTCGCCGCCACACGCGGCCACGAGCAGCGCGATCCCGAACGTGGCGCCTAGGCGCCTCAGCGAGTTGGTCAGTGCACGCAGCATGAGTATCTGGAGAGTTAACCCTGCTCATGCGACCCGTCCACTCCTACCGGAGTGCCGTGGCGGGTCAGCGTTCCTCAGGGCGCGTCGGACCGACGGCCAGCTCGAAGCGCGGGATCACCACATCGAAGGGCTGGCCATCCTCGCTGAGGAACCCGTACACGCCCTCCATCCAGCCACTGGGCGACTTGAGCACGCAGTAACTCTGGTACTCGTGGATGTCGCCCGGCGTCAGGAACGGCTGAGCGCCGACCACCCCATCACCACGCACCTCGGTCTCATCGCCGATATCGTCGTGGATCAGCCAATACCGCGTGCGGAGCTGCGCGCCCCGGTGCGACACGTTCTCGATGCGGATCTGGTAGGCATACATATACCGACCACGATGCGGCTCGGATTGGTCCGCCAGATACAGCGGGCGGACGGTCACCCGGATCCCGTCGGTCACTCGGTAGAAGAACGGAGGTGTGGGCACGGACGGTCTCGGGATCGACTAGCTTTCAGCGCGTGCGGCACTGGGCGCGCACGGGCGGCCTCGCGTCGCACGCGAGGGCGTCATTCATACCGCGCACCAGCGGACCGCAGGCAGTGTTCTGCGCGCTCCGGGCCGCTTCGGCCCGCGTTTCCGCCGAGGCGGTGGCGCAGTTCTCGCCCCCGTTGAAACTCACGCACACTTCGCAGACTTCTTTCTGGGCACGCAGGGTGGAGACGAACAACAGTCCGCCGAAACCGATGGTGAGCCCGATACCGATGATCGTTGATCGTTTCATGTCCCTGACCGTACGCTGGACCTCAGATGGCGCATAGCATCGCCACACCACGATGGTTGGCAAGATACGCGTGGGGCGTTCTCGCCTACAACTTGGGGGTCGTGGCCTGGGGCGCGTTCGTGCGGGCCAGCGGCTCCGGCGCCGGGTGCGGCAGTCATTGGCCACTCTGCAACGGTGTCGTCTCGCCGGTCGCCCCGTCACTGGCGACCGCCATCGAGCTCACCCACCGCGTCACCTCGGCGCTGGCGGGGATCCTCGTCTTCGCCCTCGTGTTCTTCGTGTTCCGCACGCGCCCCGCAGGGGATGCCGCGCGGCGCGCCGGCATCGCGTCGGTCATCCTGATGCTGCTCGAGGGAGCGCTCGGCGCGGGCTTGGTGCTCCTCGAGCTCACCGCGGACGATGCGTCCACCCTCCGCGCAGTCTCCCTCGGCCTGCATCTCGTCAACACGTTCCTCCTGCTGGCGGCGATCGCGCTCGTGGCGTGGCGCCTCGAGGGACAGCCGCGCCCGCGCTGGACCGCCCATGGCAAGACCAGCGGCGTGATCTTCGGCGCGCTCGGCGCCACGCTCATCGTGGGCGTCACGGGAGCCGTCACCGCGCTCGGGGACACGCTCTTCCCGTCGGGGTCGCTGCGCGAGGGCTTCGCCGCCGACTTCTCGCCGACGGCCCATCTGCTCGTGCGGCTCCGGGTGTGGCATCCGGTGGTCGCGGTGCTGACGGCGGTCGGCTGTATCGCGGCCGCACGGTGGCTGGCAGGGCAGCGCCCGAGCCCCACCGTCCAGCGTCTCGCCGTGGGGGTCATGGGCATCTGGGCGGCGCAGCTCTTGGGTGGCTTCGTCAATCTCGCGTTGCTCGCGCCGACCTGGATGCAGATCGTCCACCTGCTCATGGCGGATGCGGCGTGGGTATCACTCGTGTTGCTCGGCAGTGCGGCCCTCGCAACGCCAGCCCACGGCGCGGCCGCTCGGTAGCGCAGTGCCGCGCTAGCGCGACCGGCTGCCCTGCCAACTGACGGTCGCGTACCACTGGCGGCCCGTGAAGCCGGGCCACTCCGGACCGAGCGAGCGATCGAAGACGTTATCCACGCCGACCGAGAGTTCGCTCCCCGCGACGAGCGGCCGGGCGATGCGAAGGTCGAGCCGCCCGAACGTGGGCTGACGCGCGGTCACGGTACCGGAGGAATCCCGCGCGGTCGCGGCGGACGCGGTCACGAGGCCCGTGGCACTCACCCGGGTGGCGCGCCACGCGTGCGATGCCGTGAGTCGGCCGGAATGCGGCGCGCGTCCGAGTAGCGCACCCCCCGTGCGCGCGTCGCGCGACCAGAGGTACGCATAGCCGACCTCCACGCGCGACGCGCCGCGCACGATGGCCGCGTCCACGTCACCGCCGCGCGTCATGCCCTGCGCCACGTTGCTGTAGGTGAACACGCCGTTGGCATCTTGCGCCCCGGTCTCGATGAAGTCGCGGTACACATTGTCGAACACCGTCACGCGGGAGTACCACGACGGGCTCGTGTACTCGACGCCGAGCTGCAGATTGGTGGACGTCTCGGGGGTCAAGGCCGGATTCCCTTCGACGGCGTAGCCCGCGGGCACATTCACGAAGTTGATGTACAACTCCTTGAAGTCGGGCGCACGGAATCCACGCGCCAGCGCCCCGCGCACGGCCCAGCGGTCGTTCGTCCGCCACAGCGCCGCGACGCGCGGCGCGAGATAGGTGCCCCACTGCTGATTCCAGCTCACCCGAGCACCCGGCACCAGCGTGATCGGCCCCGCGGTCCACGTGAGCTGCGCGTACGGCTCGATCCCATCGAGTGAACGCTCCGCATCGCGCACGCGATCGGCCGTGATGCGCTCGTGGCGGAGCTCGACCCCCCCATCGATGATCATCGAGCGGAGGGCCCCGCTGTACGTCACCTCCAGTTCGGCGAGCGTCTGGCGGTCGTCGTCCCCGGTCCCCGCCACGGGGAGCGTGCTGGTGCTCCGCCGCGAGAGATGCGAGAACTGCGAGACGTGGACGAGGGGGCGGATCCGATGCACGCCGTGCGTCCAATCGGCGCCGGCGCGCGCCGCGAGCTGCACGTTGTCGGAGAACTGGAAGAACTGGCCCGTGCGGTAGCGCTGCCGCTCATCGACCACGAGTGCACTCGCGTTGACCGTGAGCGCGTCATCGACACGCCACGTCACGCGCGGCGCGACATCCCAGCGCTCGGAGAACGTGCCGTTGGTCGCGCTGACCCCTGGCGTCAGCGCCTGATACCGGCGCCCCAGATCGATGGCCGCCGCCGCGCGGCCGCGGGTGCCGTCGAGATGCAGGGTGCCATCGCGCCGCTCCTGCGAACCCGAGGTGAAGGCCACCGCCGCCGACGTTCCCGATGAGGGCGGACGGGAGATGATGTTGATCACGCCGCCCATCGCCTCGGATCCGTACAACGTGCTCTGTGGTCCCTTCACGACCTCGATGCGCTCGACCATCGCCGCGGACAACCGCGAGATGTCGAAGTTGCCGTTGATGCGACCGACCAACGGCTGCCCATCGAGCATGATGAGGACGCGCTGCGCCCCGAGCCCTTGCAGGAGCACGCCAGCACCCGTCGGCACGCCACCGTCGAGCTGGATCCCCGTGGCTTCCGTGAGGATGGAGGCCAGATCGCTCGCCCCCGAGCGCTCGATGTCGGCCCGCGTGATGAGCTCCGTCGTGACGACGACATCCTTCAGCGTCTGCTCGCGCCGTGCGGACGTGACGACGAGTGCGTCGAGCGCGAGCGCGACCGGCGTCAGGGTGATCGTCGTCTCCGCCGCGGTGGGAACGGCGCGCAGGGTATCAGGACGGAAACCGATCTGGCGCACCACCCAGGGCAGCGCATCGGCCGCTGGTGGCACCGCGATGCGACCATCCGCCCCCGCGATGAGCGTGCGGCCGCCGATGACGAGCCGCGCACCGCTGATCGGACGCGACGTGCCCTGCTCGATGACCCGCACGACACGCGCGGTGGCCGGCGCTTGTGCGCCCGCCACCGCGACCGAGCCAAGGAGCCCGAGCAGGAGCTGCCGCACCACGACGATCACTGCAGCTGTTCGTAGCGGAACGAGATCTGGCGCGCGGTCCCCGCGGCGTCGTAATACCCCGTGAACTGGATCTTCCACACGGCCGTGCCGCGCTTGAGCAGGTACACCTCGTACGTCGGCCAGATCTGGTTGTCCGTCCCCGTGATGTTGTAGCGGTACCACGGCGTGGTACCGAACACGCCCGTGTACGCGTCGGCGCGATAGACCTGCGGCGGGATCGTCGCGGCGATCGTCGCCGACATCACGGCGAACGGCGTGTCATCCGACACCACGGTGGCCACGCCCCCGGAGCCACTCACCCCACCATTCACTCGAATGGTCCAACCGCCGATCGCGAGATCCCAATCGTTGCCGGTCGTCACCGCACCGGTCGAGAGATTCACGCGCACGGGCGCGGCGCCCACCGGCACCTGGAACGAACGCGTCGCGCCGAACGCCCCGCCCTCCGCGGGTTGCGTCGCGACTTCCACCGTCACCGTGCCCGCGGCGTTGGCCGTCGCACCGGTGATCTGCGTGATGCGCACCTTGCCGATGCGCTGCGGCGTGGACGCCAAGCGGATGATCCAATGCCGCGACGCGCGCGCCGTCGCCGTCGCGCCCGCCGTGCCGTCGAACCAGCCGGCGATCGACGGCGCGAGCACATCAGCGGCGAAGGCGTCTGCGGCTGGGATGCTGGCCGCTGTCACGGCATTGAAGGCGGCCAACTCGGTGGCGGGCGTCATGGCCTGGAGCTGGGTTGCCGTGGCCGCCGCGTTGTTGCACAGGCAGTACAGCGAGACGCCGCCGGGGCCCGCGCCGCCACCGTTCGACGTGATCGTCGTTCCGAACGCCGAGAAATCCCACGCGACCGAGGCGGATGGGTCGCCGACGGTCACCGCTTGGGTGGGGCTACCGAGCGATACGTAGGCCGGCGCTGAAGCCGCATCGACGGTCAAGGACCCAGAAACGGTGGGCGTCGACGGCGCCGTCGTCTCGTCAACCGAACAAGCCGCCGCCACCAGGCCGACGGCAGCGAACGCCAACATACGAGAGGCACGAAAGGCGAGCATTGGACCGAATACAGTGAGGGATGGCGGAACGCGCCCTTCGCAGAGCGCCGCGAACACTCCGCAGTATCGGAGGGAGCACGGGTGTGTGGTATTCGGAGGATTACGTCCGTAGAGCACCGGAGGGCGACGCAACATCCGCGCGGCGGACTGCGTATCATCCAGTGTGAGTATTCGCCCCTTGTTCCGCCCGAGGATGGGCCGGCGCGCCCCGTGGTGTCGCACGGCCCTGCTGCTGATCGCCCCCCTCCAGCTCGCCCAGGCACAGGCCACGGATTCGACCCAGACGCTCCCGGGACGCATGATCTCGGCGACCCGGGATGCCGCGGTGATCGGCGGTGCGGCCACCCTCATCGCCCGTGTGGACTCGTTGGGCCTGGCCCCCGCTCCCGCGCTGGATGCGGTCCTCCGTCGGTTGCCGTTCATCGGCGTGCGCACCAACGCGCGCGGCGAGAGCGAACTCACCATTCGCGGCTCCGAGTCGCGCACGCCGACCGTCTTGTTCGATGGTTTGCCGGTGACGCTCGGCTGGGACAGCCGCGCGGATCCGTCGCTCATCCCACTCTCGGGGATCAGCACCGTGCGCATCACTCGGGGCATGACCTCCGTGCTCGGTGGGCCGAACGCCGTGGGTGGCGTGATCGAGCTGGACGGTGCCGCCCCGACCACGACGCATGCGACAACGCTCGCGACCGCGGGGGATCACCTCGGTGCGACGACACTGGCGGCCTCGGTGGCGCGGCCATTCTCGCTCGGCGAGGATCAACTCACGGTGCGGATCGCCGCCACGCGGCGCGACCGTCCTGCGCTCGCGCGCGCGCGCGGCATCGTCGATCCCGGTGCGCGACGCGGTGAGCGCATCAACTCCGACAGTCGCGAAGCGGACCTGTTCGCCAGTGCCCGCGTCGCGCGCCGCTCCGGCGCCTTCCTCGGTGCGTCATTCGCGGGCTACGACGCGGCACGTGGCGTGCAGCCCGAGTTGCACCTCGCCGACCCGCGACTGTGGCGCTACCCGGAACAACGACGCGTGTTCGCGTCGCTCACCACGGGCACCGGCCTCCGGCGTACTTCGCTGGGAACGGGCAGTCTCGATGTCTCCGTGGGCCTCAACGATGGCGTCACCGCGATCGAGCACTTCGCGGATCGCACGTATCGTGATGTCACCACCGTGGAGCGCGGGGACGAACGCACCGTGCTGTCGCGCGCCGTGGCCAGTCACTCGTTCGTCCGCGGTGGGCGCGTGCGCCTCGCGGGGTCGCTCGCATCCATCCGTTACGACGAGCAGCTGGGGAGTGCGGCCGCGACGCGCTACACGCAGCGGCTCTCGAGTGTTGGCGCCGAGGCCGACGTCCCACTCTCTGACCGCGTGGCGCTCGCGATCGGCGTGGCAGTGGACGGAGCCGTGGAGCCCGATGCGGGAGGCCGCGAGGCGCTGCCGCGGCGCGAAGCGCTGGCCGCGCGCGTCGGCGTCACGTACGACGTGGCCGCCATCCGACTGCACGCCTCGGCGAGCCAACGCTCGCGCTTTCCGGCCCTGCGCGAGCTCTACTCGGGCGCCTTGGCACGCTTCGAGCCGAACCCGACGCTCCGCCCAGAACGATTGGGAACGCTCGAGGGTGGCGCTACGATCAGCCGCGGCCGCTTCGCCCTGCAGACCCTCGGCTTCGCGCAGCGCAACGCCGACGGCATCGTGCGCACCACGCGCCCGGATCGGAAGTTCTACCGCGTCAATCGCGACGTCATCCGCAGCCGCGGCGTGGAAGGCGTCGCGACCTGGACGGCGCCGTCGCTGACGCTCCTCGCCGATGTCTTGGTGCAGCGCGTGCGTGTGCACGACCTCGCGGCGGGCGCTACGGAGCGACGCCCCGAGCACGTGCCGGAATTCCGCGCGACGGTCAGCGCGAGCGCGCCGCTCGTCGCGCGCGTCAACGCGAACGCGTGGCTGACCCGCACGGGCGATCAGTTCTGTCAGCACCCGGAACGCGGTCGCCAGATCCGCCTCGCCCCGCAGACGCGTGCGGATGTCGGACTCGACCGCGAGTGGCCGATCACCGCTGCGGTCTTCCGAGCGGTGCGCGCCACGCTCGCCATCGAGAACATCACCAATGCCGCCGTCTTCGATCAGTGCGGCATGCCACAGCCGGGGCGCACGGTGCGCGCCGGTCTCTCGCTCCGGTAACGCCCCATGCCACATACGCTCCGTGCTCTCGCGCTCCTGACCCTCGCGCCGCTCACGCTCGCGGCGCAAGCCACCGGACGCCGCCCCGTCGTGATGGACTCCACGCGCGCCGCGCAGCTGTACGTCAGCCACCGCGCCGAGGATCATCCGGCGGCCAACTACGCGCAACAGATCGTCGCGAAGGCGCGCACCGACAGCATCTACACGGCGCGGAGCGCCGGGAAGATGTCGTTCAAGAAGATCACGTATCAGAGCGCGATAGACGGGATGACGATCCCGGCCTATCTCTTCGAGCCCCTCGCCCCGCGCGGTCCTCGGCTGCACGCCGCCAGGGTCTGGATCCTCGGCGTCGTCCACGGGGACTGGACCGCCAATTACCTGCCCTTGGTGATCGTAGCTGTCGAGAAGGGCTACGTCGTCATCGCGCCGGAATACCGCGGCAGCACGGGCTACGGTGAGGCACACTACCGCGCCATCGATTACGGCGGGAAGGAAGTGGACGATGTGCTGTCGGCGTACGACGTGCTGGCCACACTACCGCATGTCGACCCGGATCGCGTGGGCCTCATGGGCTGGAGCCACGGCGGGTTCATCACCGCGCATCTCCTGTTCCGAGCGAACACGCCGTTCAAGGCGGGGGCCGCCATCGTGCCGGTGACCAATCTGTTCTTCCGGCTCTCGTACAAAGGGCCGAGCTACCAGCGGTCGTTCGCCACGCACATCAACGGACTGCCGTTCGAGCAGCGTGAGGAGTACATCAAGCGCTCGCCGGTGTTCCACGTGGACAACCTGCAGACGCCACTCTTGGTGCACGCAGCGACGAACGACGAGGATGTGAACTGGGTCGAAGCGCAACAGATGATCGATGCACTTCGCGCCCGCAAACCGCACCTCGCCGAGACGAAGGTGTACGTGGACCCCACGCCAGGACCGACCAGCCGCGGGCACACGTTCAGCCGCCGCGTGAACACGACGACCTGGCTCCGGGAGGATTCACCGGAGCAGATCGATTCGTGGAATCTCACGTGGGCCTTCTTCGACCGTCACCTCGCCCCCTACGGCCGCACCAAGTAGGCGTCAGTACGCGCCGAAGAACACGGCGTTCGCGAAGATCGGCAGCAACGCCCGCGACAGATCGCGGTAATTCGGGTCACCGGCAAAGCCGGTGACCCGTCCGCGTCCCTGCCGCTCACTCCACAGATACACGCTCCCCGCCTGCCGATCCCACGACTCGGGCCACAGGTACCCCGACAGCCGCAACCGATCGCGGGCGGCGAGCCGTACCACGGCTTCCTGCGGGCGTACGTCACGCGGAACGTCGAAGGCGCGATCCCCCGACACCAGCACCGCGAGATCACGCGCGTCCACGCCCGCGAGCAACGGCGACAGCGAATCGCCCTCGGCGCGGAGCAAGGCGCCCGGCACACTGGCCGATAACGGCGCGCCAGCCATGGTGTCGCGCGACGCCGCGCGACGGGCGCGCAAGCGTGACAGCCCCGAGGCCTCACTGGCCAACCAGCCCGTCGCATTCTCGAGCGTGATCAGCGCA
>JBEIVF010000084.1:0-8010 GCA_040374005.1 Gemmatimonadaceae bacterium
AGTTTGGGTGACATGATGAAGATGATGCAGCAAGCGCAGGAGATGCAGGGCCGCGTGGAGCAGATCCAAGAGGAGTTGGCGCTCGCCACCGTGACCGGTGCGGCGGGCGGCGGTTTGGTGTCCGTGGACGCCGATGGGAAGGGGCAAGTGAAGGCCGTGCGCATCGACAAGTCCGTGGTGACGCCGGACGACGTCGAGATGCTCGAGGACCTGCTCACCATCGCGATCGCCGATGCGCAGAACAAGGCGACCGCGCATGCGCAGCACGAGATGGCGAAGCTCACCGGTGGATTGAATCTCCCCTTCAAGCTGCCGTTCTAAGTGTCGGCGATCGAGGAACTGGTGACGGAGTTGTCGCGCCTCCCGACCATCGGTCGGAAGTCGGCGTGGCGTCTCACGTACCACCTCCTGAAGCAGCCCCCTGAGCAGTCGCAGCGGTTGGCTCGTGCCCTTGAGACCCTCGCCGAGCGGGTGCGGCGGTGTGAGCGGTGCTTCAACCTCACCGAGGCGCCGGTGTGTGGCGTGTGCGCGGATCCGCGGCGGGATGCGGCCACCATTTGTGTGGTCGAGGAGCCGCAGGACATCGGCGCGATCGAGCGGACGGGTGAGTACCGCGGGACGTACCATGTGCTGGGAGGGCGGCTCTCGCCACTCGATGGCATCGGGCCGGACGACCTGACCGTGGCGGCGCTGGTCGCACGGGTCCAAGCCGGTGGAGTGACCGAGGTGATCGTGGCGACGAACCCACGACTCGAGGGGGACGCGACGGCGCTGTACATTCAAGAACAGGTGGCGGCGACCGGAGTGCTGGTGACCCGTCTGGCTCGCGGACTTCCCGTGGGCGGGGATCTCGAATACGCCGATGGGGTCACCATCGCGCAATCGCTGCAAGCGCGGCGGGGGCTTTCGTGAATCGCAGGCAGCTGGAGACGTGGGGGTGGGCGTTGGCTGGGGTGACGGGCGGGATCCTGGCCGGGGTGGTCCTCACGACGATGTACCAAGAACGGCACGCGCAGGCGTTGTTCAGCACGCGAACGCGGCGGCGTTGGGCGGCGCTGGGTCGCCTTGCCGCCGAGGCTACAGTGGACAGCGTGCCGCTCGTACGCGAGTATGTGGCGTGGGAGCCGCATCCGGGCCTGCGTCAGCGGGGGAAGGCCCTCCTCCAGCAGCTCCTGTCACTTCACGGGTAGGACATCACGACGATGGCTTCCGGCGCCGCCAGTTGGTCCTTCACCGAAGCGGATTTCGGCACGATCACCGCATCGCTCCAGACGTCGTGTCCGACGCCAAGGCCAAGTGCGCGAGGTTTCTGCCGTGCAGGCAGTCGCGTAGTGTCGCCCAGCACGATGACACCACGATCGCGGTGAATCTTCCCAATGCGCTGACGATCGCTCGGATCGCCGCGACGCCGTTCGTCGCGGCGTTGCCGTTCCTGGAGTCGTCCACGTGGCGCGGTGTCGGCTTCGTCCTGTTCTTGGCCGCCGCGATCACCGATCACTTCGACGGGGCGATCGCGCGCAAGCACGGACTCATCACCGACCTCGGCCGGTTGCTCGATCCGCTGGCCGACAAGTTGCTGCTCATCGGCACGTTCATCCCGATGTTCTTCTTGCAGCATCCGGTGGGTGATCGCGTCGCCGCCGCATTGCCGTGGGCGCACCCTGAGGCCTCGGCCTTCGCGTTCGAGACGCTCGCCGGGCCCATGTTCTTGCCGTGGTGGGTGCTCGCCATCGTCCTCGGGCGGGAGGCTTTCATGACGGTGTTCCGCCAGATCGCGAACCGCCGCGGCACCGTGATCGCGGCCATCGGGCCCGCCAAGTGGAAGGCGGGGTTCCAGTTCACGTGGATCGGCGCGGCCTACTGCTGGATCTTCGTCCGCACGCTCGCCAGCGAGCAGGGGTGGGAGGGATCGGCCGTGTGGTCAGCGACCGCGCAGATCATCGGAGCGATCGGCGCCGTCACGATGATCGTGGCAGTGGTGTTGACCGTGTGGTCGCTGTGGTTGTACCTGTCCCGCTACGGCGGTCTGCTCCTGCGCGCACCGGCGCGCTGAGGTGCGCCGGGAGGCGCTGCGGTGCGTCAGCGGTCAGCGGTGACCAAGTCCACGGCCGCGATGATCCGCGTGCTGCCCGGCAGATAGCGCGCCAACAGTTGAACGTCCACGCGACCCGTGCCTGACGGGATTACGACGCGCACCGGTTGGATTCCCACGGTCACGCGTCGTCGCACCGAGCCGGTGTCGCGCGGGACCACGACCTCCATCTCGTAGGCGCCCGCGGGGATCGCGCCGATCTCGAATCGCCCACCGACATCGGATCGGGCGCGGAGCGTGTCGCCGCTCGCTCCCGCGAGCGCGATCGAGGCGCCCGCCAGTGGGATCCCACCAGAGAACGTAGCCCCGATGACGATCGACCCCCGCAGGCCGATGGCCGAGCCGAAGGCGGCATCGGCGACCGGCGTCAAGGCGCGGTCGGTGGATGAGCGATCCAACTTCCCGCGACATCCCGTGGCGAGAGCCGCTAGGGTCACCGCGAGCATCAACGAAATAACGGAGCGAGTGCGCATAGCACGACGATACTGCGCGCGGCAACCCTCCGCCACCGTACGGCCCCCATCCGCAGCGCTGGCGGGGCGTCTAGATTCCTCGGGGTGCAAGTAGAGATCATCACCATCGGCGACGAGCTGTTGCTCGGCCATACCATCGACACGAACGGCGCGCACTTGGGGCGCGCCCTCGCGGCGCTCGGCATCGAGGTCGTCCGGCGGACCACCGCCGGTGATGATGCCGACACCATCAGCGACGCGGTCGCCGTGGGCCTTCGACGGTCGGATGGCGTGATCACCACGGGCGGACTCGGCCCGACGGCGGACGACAAGACCAAGCCGGCGATCGCGGCGCTCTTCGGACGCCCCATGGAGCGGCACCAGCCCACGGTCGATGCGCTGCACGAGCGGTGGCGCGCGCGTGGGCTGCCCGGGGAGCTCCCCTCGGCCAATCTGCAGCAGGCCATGATCCCGGCGGGGGCCGACGTGCTGGAGAATCGCCATGGCACGGCGCCCGGCATCTGGCTGGAGAACGAAGCCGGACGATGGGTGGCCATGCTCCCGGGTGTCCCACGGGAGATGCGCGGCCTCTTCGCGGACGCGGTGCTGCCGCGTCTCGCGACGCTGGTCGGCGATGACCCGCCGGTGATCCGCGCGCGGTTGGTGCGCACGTCCGGCATGCCAGAGTCACGCATCGCCGATCGATTGGCCGATCTTGTGCTGCCGCACGGGGTGTCGCTCGCGTATCTCCCGGGCTGGGAAGGGGTGGATCTGCGTTTGACCGCGCGCGGGGCGCCAGCGGCAGGGGCCGAGGTGCTCCTCGAGGCGGGGGCGTCGGAGCTGCATCGGCGATTGGATCCGATCATCTACACTGAGGGCGATGTCGATCTCGCCGATGTCACCGTGGCTGTGCTGCGTAAGTGCGGGTGGCGGATCGGCGTGGCGGAGAGTTGTACCGGCGGACTCCTTGGCGCGCGACTGACGGCCATGGCCGGGGCCAGTGATGTGATGCGCGGTGGGATCATCGCGTACGACAATGCCGTGAAGACGGCATTGCTGCGCGTGCCCGAGGCGGTGCTAGCGACGCACGGCGCTGTGAGCGTCGAGGTGGCCGCCGCGATGGCGGAGGGCGTGCGGCGCACGCTCGGCACCGAGGTCGGTGTCGGCATCACCGGGATCGCCGGCCCCGGTGGCGCCACGCCGGACAAGCCCGTGGGGCTGGTGTGCATCGCGGTGGCGACGCCCGAGGGCCTGGTCAGTGAGCCCGGCAACTGCATCGGCGACCGGGACGAGATCCGGCGCCGCGCCACCCAGTCCGCGCTCGCGCGGGTCTGGGCGGCCGCCCGCAGAACTTCTGTGGGGTAGCACCCGTAGTGTCCTATCGAGGAACCAACGACCCATGACTGACAACACCGAACTGACCCCGGACGCCGCCGACGGCATCGCGCACGCACGTGATGACCGCGAGATGGATGGTCCTGCCCCCGACGAAGCGACGCAGGATCTCGCCACCGTGTTCGATGCGCAGCGGAGCGCGCTCGAGGCGCAGTTGCGTGAGCAGCACGACAAGCATCTGCGGCTCGCAGCCGACTTCGACAACTTCAAGAAGCGCGCGGTGAAGGAGCGCGAGCACGCGGAGCATCACGGCCAAGGCGTCGTGATCAAGGGCTTGCTCGACGCCCTCGACGACCTCGCGCGGTGTGTGGCCGTCGATCCGTGGGCGACTGATGCCGAGACGGTGGTGCAGGGCGTGAAGCTGGTGGAGCAGAAGTTGCATAAGTCGCTCGCTGGTCATGGACTCGAGGTCGTGGACCCGGCGGGACGGATGTTCGATCCGGCGCATCACGAGGCCCTGACCACCGCGCCGGCGGCGAGCGCCGAGGAGGATGGTCTCGTCGCGCAGGTCTATCAGGTCGGCTACCTGTTCAACGGGCAGCTCCTGCGGCCCGCGCGCGTGGTCGTCCAGCAGTGGAGCGCGTGAGCGCAGGAGAGCACTAATGGCGCAGCGCGATTACTACAGCGTCCTCGGTGTCCCGTCCACCGCGACGGCGGACGAGATCAAGAAGCAGTACCGTCGGTTGGCGAAGCAGTATCACCCCGACAGCAATCAGGGGGACGCCAAGTCCGCGGAGCGCTTCAAGGAGATCTCGGAAGCCAACGCGGTGCTCAGTGATGCCGAGAAGCGCGCCAAGTACGACGAGATGCGCCGGCTGGGTGCGTTCGACGTGGGCGGCGCGCGCGGTGGCTCGTCGCGTGGCGGCAGTGCGGCTGGCGCCGCCGCGGGCGGTTTCAAGTTCGAGGATTTCGACATCGGGGGCCTCGGTGGGCTCGGCGATCTGTTCGGCACCATGTTCGGCGGTCGTGGCGGGGCGCGGTCGCGCGGCCCGGAGGCGGGCCCGACCATGGAGACGACGCTCGAGGTGCCGTTCCGCGTGGCCGCGACGGGCGGTAAGGTGCCGATCGACCTCGAGATCACCGAAGGCTGTGCGCCGTGCAGTGGCAGCGGTGCAGCGCCCGGGGCCACGGTGCAGGCCTGCGGCGAATGCGCGGGGCGGGGCACGATCTCGTTCGGGCAAGGCGGGTTCGCGGTCAACCGTCCGTGCCCGGCGTGTCTAGGGCGCGGCACGACGCCGTCCGTCTCGTGCACCACCTGCCGAGGGTCGGGCGAGGTCCGTTCGCGCAAGAAGATGATGATCAACGTGCCGGCCGGCACGGAGACGGGCGCGAAGGTGCGCCTCAAAGGGCAGGGGGGGCGTGGCCGCAACGGAGGACCGGCCGGTGATCTGCTGATCAGCTTCACGGTGCAGCCCGATCGGTTCTATACGCGCGAGGGCCTCGATCTCATCGCGCGTGTGCCGATCAACATCGCGCAGGCGACGTTGGGCTCGAAGGTCAGTGTGAAGACGCTTGGTGGGACGAAGGTGTCGCTGAAGATCCCGGAGGGCACGCCGAGCGGAAAGCGGTTCCGCGTGCGCGGTCAGGGCATCACGCGCGAAGCCGCCTCTGGTGACTTGATCGTGGAGGTGCAGATCATCGTCCCCGAGGAACTCACGGCCGAACAGCGGGAGTTGATGGAGCGCTTCGCTGAAGTGGGTGGACTCAAGCACTGAGCCCCCTGCTCCGGAGCACTCCGTAGCGATGTCGATGTCGGCACACGCCGTTGCGGCCGCGATCGCGCGCCACTGCTCCCCACAGTGGCGCACGCGCTTCGCGCCAGCGCCCACTGGCTGGTTGCATCTCGGGCACGCGGTGAACGCCGTGATGGTGTGGGGCCTCGCGCGCGCGGCACAGGGCCGCGTCGTACTCCGCATCGAGGACCATGATGCGGGGCGTTGCCGACCGGAGTACACCGCGGGGATCCTCGATGATCTGGATTGGCTCGGGCTCGAAGCGGACGAAGCGCCGACGGCGTCGTATCGGAGCGGCATGTCCCTCCGTCAGAGCGCGCGTGGCCCGCGCTATGACGCGGACCTCCAGCGACTCGCCGACGCCGGACTCGTGTACGCGTGCCAGTGTTCGCGGCGCGACATCGCGCTGGCCGCCGGTCGTGATGCGGTGACCGAGGAACTGGCGTACCCGGGCACCTGCCGCCAGGCACACCTAGATGGCGCGTCGACGCCAGCGCGGCGCATCGTGCTCACGCCGCGCGTCGTGTCCTTCACCGATCTGATCGTCGGGCCGCAGACGCAACGGCCGGCGGAGCAATGCGGCGATCTGCTCGCGCGCGATCGATCGGGAAACTGGACGTATCAGTTCGCTGTGGCCGTTGATGACCTCGAGCAGGGGATCGCCGTGGTCATCCGTGGGCAGGATCTGCTCGCCAGCACGGGACGGCAGATCCAATTGGCGTCGCTCCTCGGGCGCGCCACGCCGCCCCACTACGCGCATCACGTGCTGTTGACGCACGCCGACGGGAGCAAGTTGAGCAAGTCGACGCAGGCCACTGGGCTGCGGGAATTGCGCGCGGCGGGGTGGAGTGCCGCGCAGGTGTTGGGCGAGGCCGCACATCGGGCCGGCGTGCAACCCACGGCCCGATCGATCACCGCCACCGATCTCGCCGCGCTCTTCACCTGAGCGCGACGCGGCACCAGCGCTACTTCTTGTCGCGCGCGAGCGCGCGATAGTACTCCTCCACCAGCGCGCGATACTCCGCGGGCACCGGCGTACGCGCTTCGAGCGCGGGGCGTTTCTCAGTCCCGAGTCCGAAGGCGCGGAAGAGCGCGAACTCGAACCCCTTCAGGCCTTCGATCACATCGGCCTGGAGCCGGTCGAGCCCTTGGGGGTTCCCGAACGCGCCTTGCCCTTCCAATCGCCGCATCTCACCGATCGCATCGTCGAGCTCGCTGGTGTCGAGTCCACGCTCGGCGAGATCACGCCGCAACTCCTCGGCTTCGAGACGCCGCACGCGGAACTCGCGCGCGAACTGCGCCGCATCGCCGTTGTTCATGCGACCGGGCTGCGGTTGCCCCGTGGGCTGTCCGGGGCGGGGTTCACCACCCTGCATGCCGCCACGCTGCTGTTGACCCGCTTGGCGTCCGCCTTGGCCGCCCTGTTGGCCTTGCTGGCCCTGCTGTCCTTGCTGTCCCTGATGGCCTTGCTGGCCCTGCTTTCCTTGTTGTCCCTGCTGTTCCTGTTGTCCCTGCTGTCCTTGATGGCCCTGCTGTCCTTGTTGTCCCTGCTGGCCCTGCTGGCCTTGCTGGCCTTGCTGCGCGCGCTCCGCCGTCCGCTCGCGCAACGACTCCATCCCGCGCACCAACGCCCGCGCGCGCTCCAGCGCTTCCTGCTGCTGCCGCTCCGGTGATTGGCCGGTGGCCGCCGCCGACGCTTCGTTCAGCTTCTCGCCCGTCGCTCCCAAGATGTCGGTGATCGACTGCTCCATGTCGCGTACATACTCCGGGGCACCGCCCAAGATCGCGTTGCGTGAGAACAGGATGCGATTGCGGATGTCACCGTCACGCAACTCCCGCGCGGCCTCGCCCAGCGCGCGCGCGGCCCCCGGCTGCTGCTGTCGCGCTTCACGCGCCGTCGACTCGATCGCCTTGAGCAAGGAGTCTGCCGTCTGCGCCTGCGTCTGCTTCTGCGCGTTGAGCGCGGCCTGCTGCCGCGCCTTCTGCTCACCGCTCATGCTGGCCAAGCGCTCCGCAGCGCGCTGGATGGTCGCCTGCTGCTCCCGAAGCTGCTGTGCCTGCTCTTGGAGCGCTGCCACATCCTTCTGCACCTGCGCCCCGCGTGAGTCTTCCAGCTCCCGCGCGGCGCGGTTCAACTGTTCCATGGCCTGATTGCCCTGCTGCTGCGTCCCGGTCGCCGCCCGACGCATGGCATCGGCCGCTTGCTGCGCGGCCTGCGCGGCCTGCTGCAGCTCCGGTGAGTTCCGCTCGCGCGCCAACCCTTCCAGCCGCCCCGCTTCTTCCTCGGCCAGCCGCGCCAGCTCGCGCTGCCCGCCGCCCCCGCCCGCAATGGCCTCGC
>JBEIVF010000125.1:0-6191 GCA_040374005.1 Gemmatimonadaceae bacterium
CACTTGCCCCGCGTGCAGCGAATTGCCGATGCCCACGCCACCACCGTGGTGGAACGACACCCACGTCGCGCCACTCGCCGTGTTCAGCAACGCGTTGAGGATGGCCCAGTCAGCGATCGCATCGGTGCCGTCGCGCATGCCTTCTGTCTCGCGGAACGGCGACGCCACACTGCCCGTGTCGAGGTGATCGCGCCCGATCACGATGGGCGCCGACACCTCGCCCCGCGCGACGAGATCGTTGAGCGCCACGCCGAACTTGGCGCGATCGCCCTGCCCCAGCCAGCAGATGCGGGCCGGCAATCCCTGGAACGCGATGCGCTCCTGCGCGAGCGTCAACCAGCGATGCAGTCCGGCATCCTGCGGGAACATTTCCATCGCCAAACGATCGGTTCGTGCGATGTCGGCGGGATCACCCGAGAGCGCGACCCAGCGGAACGGCCCCTTCCCCGCACTGAACAACGGGCGGATGTACTCGGGCACGAACCCCGGGATCGTGAACGCATCGCGCACCCCCGCGTCGAGCGCGACCGTGCGGATGTTATTGCCGTAGTCGAACGCGATCGCGCCGGCGTCCTGCATGGCGCGCATCGCGCGCACGTGCACGACGACGCTGGCGGTGGCGCGCGCCACATAGGCGGCGGGATCCTGCTGCCGCAGGGCCGCGGCGTCATCGAGGGTCATGCCGGCGGGGACATAGCCCACGAGCATGTCATGGGCCGAGGTCTGGTCGGTGACGACATCCGGCGTCACGCCACGCCGCACCAACTCAGGATGCACATCAGCCGCATTGCCGACGAGCCCCACCGACAGCCCCGTGCGTGCGGCCTGCGCCTCCTGGATCCAGGCGAGCGCTTCGTCCAGCGAATGCGTTATCCGGTCGCAGTAGCGCGTGGCCAGTCGCTTCTCGATCCGCGAGGCATCGACGTCGACGCCGAGGAACGCCGCGCCGTGCATCGCCGCCGCGAGGGGCTGCGCGCCGCCCATGCCGCCGAGGCCCGCCGACAGGACGAAGCGCCCCGCGAGCGTGCCGCCGAAGTGCCGGTCGGCCACGGCGCCGAACGTCTCGTACGTGCCTTGCACGATGCCCTGCGAGCCGATGTAGATCCACGACCCGGCCGTCATCTGGCCGTACATCGTGAGCCCCTCGCGCTCGAGGGCGCGGAAGTGATCCCACGTGGCCCAGCGCCCGACCAAGTTGCCGTTGGCGATGAGGACGCGCGGCGCGTGTTCGTGGGTGCGGAACACGGCCACCGGGCGACCGCTCTGGATCAACAACGTCTCATCGTCGGCGAGCCGCTGCAGCGTCGCCACGATGGCCTCGAACGACGGCCAGTCGCGCGCCGCCTTGCCTGTGCCACCGTACACCACGAGATCATCGGGGCGCTCGGCCACCTCGGGATCGAGGTTGTTCATGAGCATGCGGAGGGCGGCCTCCTGCCCCCACCCGCGGCACGAACGCACGTTCCCGCGCGGAGCACGAACCGGATGCGCGCCAGTCAGCATGGGTCAGCACAGCTCCGTGAAGGTCCCGGCCGCGATGCTCGCACTGAGCCGCTCGAGATCGTCGGTGAGCGCCCGATCGCCCGTGTGCGGAGCGACGATCTCGCGGACGCGATCGTGCGCGACCGCGACCCCGACGCCAGGCCGCAACGGGGCGCGCAGGTCGATCGCGACCGCCGCCGCGAGCAATTCCACGGCGAGCACATGACGGACACGCTCCACGATCCAGGCGAGCTTTCGCGCCGCACCCATGGCCATGGGCACGACGTCCTCCTTGTTGCCGTCGGTGGGGATCGAGTCCACGCTCGCGGGATGCGCGAGCAACTTGCACTCACTCGTGATCGCGGCAGCCGTGACCTGCGCCATCATCAAGCCTGACTCCACGCCCGGCTTCACGGCGAGAAAGGCGGGCAGTCCCTCGTTGAGATCGGGATGCACGAGTCGATCGATCCGTCGCTCCGAGATCACCGCGAGATTCGTGAGCGCGATCGCGAGGAAGTCGCTCGCCATGGCCACCGCGCCGCCGTGGAAATTGCCGCCACTGAGCATCGTGCCATCGGCGAACACCAGCGGATTGTCCGTGGCCGCATTCAACTCACGCACGATGACCCCGCTGCTGAAGGCCAACGCATCCGCCACCGGCCCGTGCACCTGCGGGATGCACCGGAGCGCGTACGCATCCTGCACGCGCGAATCACCGACCAGATGCGAATCGCGGATCGCGCTGCCCGCGAGCAAGGCGCGCATCGTCGTCGCCACGGCGATCTGACCGGGCTGCCCGCGCAGCTGTTGGATGCGATCATCGAAGGGGACGGGCGTGCCCAAGAGCCCCTCCAGCGACATCGCGCCGGCCACATGCGCGGTCTCCAGCAAGACCGCCGCATCGTGCAGTGCCAGCGCCGCGATCGCCGTGTGGGCCTGCGTCCCGTTGATCAACGCGAGGCCTTCCTTGGCCGCCAGCGTCAGCGGCGAGAGACCAGCACCCGCGAGCGCGTCGGCGGCACGCATCTCACTGCCCCGCCAACGCACGCGGCCTTCGCCGATGAGCGGCAGCGCGAGGGCGGCGAGTGGCGCGAGGTCGCCGCTGGCGCCCACCGACCCCTGCGAGGGCACCACGGGAAGGATGTCGTGGTCCAGGAGCGCGGCGAGGGCATCCACGAGCAGCGGACGGGCCCCGGAGGTGCCCTTCGCGAGTACGTTGGCCCGGAGGAGCAACATCGCGCGCACCACGTCATCCGGCAGCGGGGTACCCACCCCCGGGGCGTGCGATCGCACGAGGTTGCGCTGGAGCGCCGCCAGCTCGTCGTCGGCGATCGAGATCTCGGAGAGCTTCCCGAACCCGGTGTTCACCCCATAGGTCGGCACCCCGGACGCGACCACCCGCTCGACCACCGCGCGAGTCGCCGTCATCGCTTTGCGCGCCGCGGGAGCGAGTACGAACCGCCGCCCCTCGCGCGCCACGGCGATCACGTCACGCAACGACAACGACGCACCATCCAGCACGAGCACTGCGGTCATCGCGTACCTGCTCCTCCGGCGCGGAACGTCTGCCGGTCGTAGTTGAGCTTGAGGTCGGGCGCCGGCTTCAGCGTGATCAGGAAGTTGAACGCGAAGTTGCCGTTGGGCGCCTGCGTGAACCCGAAGAGCGCGCGCCAATCCTGGAGGTCGCGCTGGAGCGAGACGATCTGGGACGCGAACTCCCCCCGCTCCACATCATAGCTCGTCTGCCACTGGGCCGCCCAGAGCCGCGTGAGGTTGAACGAGATGCGCCCCTGCACCGACGTCTGCGCGGGGACGAGGAAGATGGGTCCACCACCCGTCGTGAAATCGGTCAACGGGTTCGACGTGGGCGGCGTGCGCTGCCGCAGACACACTTCGTACTGCACCGGGTTCGAGAGCCGCAGCGGCTCACACTCCGCGCGCGGATCCACCGCGATCACGCCACTCCCACTGGGTGGACGCTGCCGCGTGGAGGCGAACGTCAACGAGGCCTGCCACCCCTGCCCCGTGGGCACCTCCACCAGCGCCGGGCGCGACGCGCCGCCCGCATAATCGGGCTGTCCCAGCGTCCCACCGGTGGCCATCGCCGGCGATGCCGCCAGCGTATCGCTGCTGACCGCGGTGGGCGACTCCCCGGTGGCCCACCCCAACAAGCGTCCGAGCGGCGCGAGGAGGTTCGCCTGCCGGCCCATCGACAGGGACGCGCGCATGTTCTCCGGGTAGGGCGAGAACGTCGCGGTGTCGCTCAGGATCGATCCCTGGAACAGCGAATAGCCCACGCCGAAGTCGAGGCCCGGCAGCAGATCCGAGCGCAGCGTGGTGTCGAAGCGCTCCGTCGCGAACCCGGACCGTCCCGTCACCTTCGCCCGCTCGAAATCGTACTCGAGCGCGCTGAACTGTAGCGAGAGCAGGCGGACCTTCCGCTCCGCGCCGGTCGCTGCGGTGTCGCCACTGCCTGCGATCTTCGCCTCGATGTTCTGCGTCAGCGAGAGCCCGATGCGGTTCTGGGCCAGCGCGCCGAGGTAGCCTTGGCGCGTGCGCCCGAGGGCCGCGAGGAACGCGTCACTGACCTCCGCTTCCGGCGAGTAGCCGTAACTGATCGCCGGCGTGATCGAGTGACGGATCCGCGAGAACGGACCGATGCCGGGCAGCAACGCGAAGAACGTCGGACTCACCGACGCCCCGTACTGGAGGCGTTTGGACTGGCTCACGAACTCGCCGCCGCTGCGCTCGGTGCGGATCCAGTACGCGCTCGGGTCGACGTTCTGCAGCGTGATGTTCGGCGTGAAGTTCCACCTTCCCGCAAGGAACTGCGGGAGGTTCATCGAGAAGTCCCAGTCCAACGTCGTCGCGTACGTCTGCGCGAACACGATGGTGCGGCGCTTCGTCGTGTCGGCGGGATCGACCACGATCTTGGCTTCCGGGAAATCGTTCAGCTGATCGCGATACCGCAGCCCGGTGTTGATGTTGAACTTCCCCACCTTGATGGGCGAGGACAGAGTGAACGTCGTGTTCCGCGAGTTGCGCTGGATCAGCGCCGAGTCCAGCGCCCCGCTGGACTGCGAGTAGCGGTAGTTGAACTCGGAGGGCGTGTCGAGATTCCGCGCTGTCGAGGTGGCCGTGTTCAAGGAGGGCGACCACGTGAGCCACTCCGTGATCGCCAGCGGTTGCGTCGTCAGGTTGAGCGAGGGGAAGTCCGTTTCGACCAGCGCACGTCCCGGGAACTGCCGGCGCGTGCCGCCGATGTTGGCGCGGAAGGGGCCCACCTGCGTCTGGAAGTTCGCCTGCGACGTGATGTTCGCCGCCGCCGCCACGGGATTCAGTTGGTTCTGGCGCTGGATCGTGGTACTGGTGACGTAGTTGACGTTGAGATTGAGCGACGTGCGTTGCGAGAAGTTCTGCAGGTGCAGCCACGAGAGGGCCGTGTTCGTCTGCCCATCGTTCAGCGCGGTCTGCGTGGCGCCCAACCGACCGTTCAAGAACCGATCACGCCACCGGTACCGCAGCGCCCCGTTGACGCCGATCCGGCCGGGGTCCGCCTCGTTCGGTCGCGCGCCGGAACGCCAATCCAACGAGACCTGCGCGTCGAAATAGTCGCTAAGTGCGAAATAATAGCCAAGGTTCTCCACCGTACGCCGATACGACGGCGAATTGCGGAGCAACTCGGCCACACCGAAACGCGACGTGAGCAGCCCGCTGCGCCGCCCCTTCCGCAGGTCCTGGTACAAGAACGGGATCCACATCACCGGCACCTCGCCGATGTACAGCACGGCCGGCCGCGCGACCATCACATTCTCGGCGATCTGCTTCACCTCCCCCACTTGGAATCGATAGTGGGGGATGGAATCGGGGTCGGTGGTGAGCGTCGCATCGCGGCCGTAGAACGTGCCGCCAGCGGCATCTGCGACGAACCCACCTCGATCGGTCTTGATGTACCACACCGACGACGACTGCGCGGCCGTCTCCATGCCGGTCGCGGTCACGCGACGTTCATCGAGTCGGTAGCGCAGGGCACCCGAGGCCGTCACGTCATTGCCCTGCTCGGGATCACGCACGCGGATCACGGTGCTCCGCACGTCCACGATCTGCGTGGCGTCGTTGAACCGGATCGTGTCGCCGCTCAACGCCGTCGCGCCGCGCTGGACCGCCGCGGGCTTGCCGCGGAGCTCGAGGGCGCGCGCGCCGGCCTGGAACTGCACACTGTCGCCTTGGTACCGCGTGGCTTCATACCCAGCCCGCGCGAGCAGGGCCCGCATCAGGGAGTCCGGCAGGGCGAGAACGAGGCTGTCCTTGGCGATCGTGTCACGCGTGCCAGCGGCTGGTGGGGTTGCTGGCCGTGGCGGCGTCTGTTGTTGCGCCGTGAGCGGTGCGACGACCACGGCGGCGAGCACCACTGCACGCCACGCGGCGATCACGCGGGGGCCCCGGCCTGATCGGGGGTACTGATCGAGTTGTCACGCCCCTCGCGCCACCGGTACATGAACACCGAGAGGATGATGCCCAACTCATACAGCAGGTACAGGGGGAACACCAACGCCATCGTGGCGATCAGGAGGTCGCCAGGGGTGACGAGCGCCGAGCCGACGACGCACAGGACGAACGCGTGCCGACGATACTGGCGCAGGAACATCGGCGTCACCAACCCCAACGCGCTCAACGCCAGGATCACGATCGGCAACTCGAAGGCGATG
>JBEIVF010000111.1:0-6620 GCA_040374005.1 Gemmatimonadaceae bacterium
CACTACCCCGCCGAGTTCATGGCGGCGCTGCTCTCGGCGTGCATCGGCGACACCGACTCGGTGGTCAAGTACATCGCCGAAGCGCGCGAGCTCAAGCTCGAAGTCCTGCCGCCCGACATCAACGAGTCGCGCTACAAGTTCACCGTCGTCGGTGACGACCGGATCCGCTTCGGACTCGGCGCCATCCGCAATGTCGGCCGTTCGGCCATCGACTCGCTGATCGCCGCGCGAAAGGACGGCCCGCTCACGGCCCTGTACGACCTGGCCACCAAGGTGGACCTGCGGCTGTGCAACAAGCGTGTGTTCGAAGCGCTGATCCACGCCGGCGCGCTCGACTCGCTCGATGGGCACCGGGCCCAGCTCGCAGCCGGCCTCGACGGCATCTTAGGCGACGCTGCGGCGGCCACCGCCGAGCGCATCAGCGGGCAGGGGTCGTTGTTCGGCGGCGGCCCGGTGGACGACACGCCGGCCACTGACATGCGGCGCCCGCTGCCGTCGTTGCCGCCCTACAGCGAGTCGGTGCGCCTCACCAACGAGAAGGCCATCCTCGGCTTCTACATCTCGGGCCACCCGCTGGAACCGTTCCGGGCCGAGGCCGAGATCTTCGGCACGCACACGATCGCGCAGCTGGGCGTGTGGTCGCCCGATTCCATGCTGATCGCCTGCGTGATCACCGCGATCAAGCGGCAGGTCTCCAAGAAGTCGGGCAACGAGTATGCCCGCCTCATGCTGGAGGACTTCACCGGCTCGTCCGAGGTGATGGTCTTTCCTGAGTCGTGGGCGGCCATCGGGTACACGATCCGCACCGACATCCCCATGTTGGTCAAGGGCGCCTACGGCCGCCGGGACGAGGGGGCGGACAACCCCACCTTCGTGGTGGAGAGCGTCCAGCCCATGGTCGAGCTCCGGGCCAATGGGTCGGTGGTGGTAGCAATTGAGCTGGCGGAGCGTGAGCTTTCTCCGGACGTGATGGCCGACGTGGCCAGCGTCGTGTCATCGCACCCCGGGGGGGCGCCCATCGTACTGCGGTACCGGGCCCCGGACGGGTTGGAATCCAAGTGGCGCTCGAAGTCGCTGAAGGTAGCGGCCAACGGCGCGGCATTGAGTGAACTCCGCGCGCTATTGGGTGAAGAGCGCGTTCGTATCGTACGCGGGAGCTGAGATGGGCACGTCGGCACTGGAATTCGAAAAACCGATCCTCGAGCTGGAACGTCGGCTCGAGGAACTGAAGACGTTGGCGGCCGAAGGCCAGCTGGCGGTCAATGACGAGATCGCCCCGCTGGAGCGCAAGCTCGCGGAGCTCCGCGGCGAGGTCTATCGCACCCTGACGCCGATCCAGCGCGTGCAGGTGGCCCGCTCCCCGCGTCGCCCCTTCACGCTCGACTACGTGAAGCTCGCGTTCACAGACTGGATCGAGCTGCACGGCGACCGCGCGTTCCATGACGACGCGGCCATCGTCGGCGGTTGGGCGCGCCTCGAGGGCGAGACCGTGATGGTGATCGGTCACCAGCGCGGCCGCGACGCCAAGGAGAACGTGCATCGCAACTTCGGGATGCCGCACCCCGAGGGCTATCGCAAGGCGCTGCGCCTGATGAAGCTCGCCGAGAAGTTCCAAGTCCCGGTGCTGACGTTCATCGACTGCATGGGCGCGTGGAGCGGCATCGGTGCCGAAGAGCGCGGGCAGAGCGAAGCGATCGCCCGCAACCTGTTCGAGATGAGCCAGCTCACCGTGCCGATCATCGCGACGATCATCGGCGAAGGCGGCTCGGGTGGGGCGCTGGCACTCGGTGTCGGCGACCGCGTGTTGATGCTCGAGAACTCGGTGTACTCGGTGATCACCATCGAAGGTTGCGCCGCGATCCTCTGGAAGGACGGGAAGAGCCCCGTGATGCGCGAGAAGGCCGCGAGTGCGCTCCGGATCACGTCGCCCGACCTGCTCGACCTCGGCGTGATCGATGAGATCGTCCCCGAGCCGCTGGGTGGCGCGCACGCTGATCATGCGGCGATGGCGCGGACGTTGCACGACACGCTCGTCCGGCACCTCGAAGAACTGCGTCGCCTGAAGCCGGAGAAGCTCGTCCGCAAGCGCCGGGAGAAGTTCCTGCGGATGGGAGTGTTCGACGAGTAGTGGCGCACCTCATCGAGGTCGTCTTCAAGGGCCATCGGCAGGAGTTCTTCCTCTGGGAGGGAGAGGCCCCGCCGGCGTTGCACGCGCCCGTCATCGTCGCAGTGGATCGCGGCGAGGACCTAGGCCACGTGCGCGCGCTCGGCGATCTGGCCACGCTCCGCGCCAAGGGCTGCACGCATGGTGTGGGGGATGGCACGCCGTCGCAATACGCACGGCGCACCGCGACGTCGGACGATCTGCGTCGCTACGCGGAGCTCCGCGTCGCCGACGAAGAGGTACGCCGCGCGGCCATCACGATGGTGCGTGAGCACAAGCTCGACATGAAGCTCACTGACGCCGAGTGGCGGTGGGACCGCCGCAAGCTGACGTTCTACTTCACGGCCGAGAAGCGCGTGGACTTCCGCACGCTCGTCAAGGACATGGCCGCGGCGTTCCGCACGCGGATCGAGCTGAAGCAGATCGGCGTACGCGACGAGGCCAAGCGCCTCGATGGCATCGGGCGCTGTGGGCGTCAGTACTGCTCGGCGGCATGGCTCACCGAGCTGCGCCCCATCTCGCTCGGCTTGGCCAAGGACCAGAAGCTCTCGCTCAACCCCACGCAGATCTCGGGCGCCTGTGGGCGACTGATGTGTTGCCTGCGCTATGAGCACGACTGGTATGTAGAGACGCGGCGGCGCTTCCCCAAGGAAGGCAAGATCATCACCACGGCGCAGGGCGAGGAGAAGGTCGTGCTCAACGACCTGTTCCGCGAGCGCGTGACGCTGCGTCGGCTGAGCGACGGCGAGGCGCGGACGATCCCGCTGCTGCAGCTCGACAAGGAGTTGCGGGGTGAGCCGATCGAGGTGGACGTGGAGAGCGAGCCGTTCGTGCCTGACTCGTGGAGCGATGAGCTGCTCTCCATGACGGACACGGTCGAGCGTCCGATCCCCAGCGCATTGCGTGCGCCGCGGGTGCCCAAGCCCGCGGAGAAGCCGGTGACGATCGCGCGCGCGCCGCGCCGCGAGCCCACGCCCGCGCCGCCACCTCAAGCGAAGACGGCAGCCACGGGCGAGGCCCCCGCCGAGGGTGATCGTGCCAAGAGCCGACGTCGTCGCGGCCGCCGCGGCGGACGTCGCGGCGGCGCGGGTGGTCCGCCCTCCAGTCCCGAAGGGAATCCGTCGTGAGCGGCGAACGCTTCTTCATCACCACCGCGATCGACTACGCCAACGGCGATCCGCACCTCGGCCACGCCTTCGAGAAGGTGGGCGCCGATGCCATCGCGCGGTACCACCGCTTCGCGGGGCGTGACGTCCACTTCCTGATCGGCATGGACGAGCACGGCCAGAAGGTCGCGCAAACGGCGGCCGACGCGGGCGTGACGCCCCAGCAGTTGGTGGATCGGGTGGCGACCACGTTCCAAGCGGCGTGGGCGCGGCTCGACGTGGCGTACGATGAGTTCGTGCGCACGACCTCCGAGACGCACCAGGACGGTGTCGTCGCGCTGATCGAACTGATCTTCGCGCGCAATCCCGACGACTTCTACGAGCAGACGTACACAGGCGCGTACTGCGTGGGCTGCGAGTCGTTCAAGGCGGCGGCCGACATCGTCGATGGGCGCTGCACGTTGCATCCGACGCGCACGCTGGAAGAGGTCACCGAGCGCAATTGGTTCTTCCGGTTGTCGCGCTACACGGAGGCGCTCCAGCAGCTGTACGCCACGCAGCCCGATTTCCTTGCGCCCGCGTTCCGCGCCAACGAGATGTTGACGTTGATCAGCCACGGGCTCGAGGATGTGTCCGCGAGTCGGGCGCGCTTCACGTGGGGGGTGCCGTTCCCGCGCCCGCTCTCGACGGGCGAGACGCAAACGACGTACGTGTGGTTCGATGCGTTGCCGAACTACTGGACCGTCACGCGTGGCGATGCCGCGCGCGCGCAGTGGCCCGCGCAGGCGCACATCATCGGGAAGGACATCACGCGGTTCCACGCGATCATCTGGCCCGCGATGCTGCTGTCGGCGGGACTCCCGTTGCCGAAGCAGGTGTGGGCGCACGGGTTCATCTCGCTGGGTGGGGAGCGCTTCTCCAAGTCGGCCGGCGTGAAGCTCTCGCTCGACGAAGCCATCGACCGGTTCGGTCCGGACGCGTTCCGGTACTACTTGCTGCGCGACGTGCCGTTCGACGGTGATGGCAACTTCTCGTGGGAGCGCTTCGCTGAGGTGTACGACAGCGATCTGGCGAATGCGTTGGGCAACTTGGCGTCGCGCACGACGGCCATGGTCGAGAAGTACTTCGACGGCGTGGTCCCCGCGGCGCCTGCCGGCGAGCACGACGCCGCCGTGCTCACCACGTTGCAGGCGGGGCTCGATGCCGTGATCGGCGGGCACGGCTTCTTGCTCCACGAGGCCATCGCACAGACCATGCAGACCGTGCGCGACACCAACGAGTTCGTGCAGCGCTCGCAGCCGTGGGCCCTGGCCAAGGACCCCGCGCGCCGCGACGAACTCGCGGCGGTGCTGGCCTCGGTGATCCGCTCCTTGGCGCGTCAGACCCTGCTCCTCGCACCGGTCATCCCACAGAAGGCCCAGCTGCTCTGGCAGTCGCTGGGCGGATCAGGTATGGTTCAGGGGTATCAGCAAGCGGCCTTGACCGAGATCGACGTCGCCGGGTGGCGCGTCACCAAGGGCGAGCCGCTGTTCCCGAAGCCCCTCCCTGTCGCCCCGACCGCATGAAGCAGCGCCGCTGGACCCTCCTCGTCGTTCCGCACGACACCGACGCTCCCCGCCAGTACGAGGTGGGTGAGGGCACGGTGCGCGCCGCGACGATCGTCGGAGCGGTCGCAGCCGTGCTGGTGCTCGGGGCCGGTCTCGTGCTGTTCTCGCCGTGGGCGACCCCTGGGGCCCGCGTCTTGGCCCGGCAGAACGCCGCGCTCGAGGCCGAGGTGGCGCGGTTGGACGGTGCGTTGGCCACGGTCAGCGATTCGATCACGTCGCTCGCCGACCGCGAGGCCAAGTTCCGCGCGATCGCCGGCATCACTGACGTGTCCGCGGTGGACGCCGCGGTGGGCGTGGGCGGCGACACCGCCATGCGACAGGAGGTGGCCGCGAATCGGGCGGGCATGAGCGCGTCGCGTCCGCGTCCGTTCGCGGCCTTCCTCGGGACGCGCGCCGCGCGCCCCGACGTGAACGCGCTCCTACGCCGCGCCAGCGAGCTGTCGGCCGCGCTCGATGTCGTCACCGACACGATGTCGCGGAAGATGGAGACGTTGCGGGCCACGCCGAGCATCATGCCGACGCGGGGCTGGCTCACGGGCGAGTTCTCGCGGGCGCGGATGCACCCGATCCTGCACGAGGTGCGGCCGCATGCGGGGATCGACCTCTCCGCCCCGACCGGCACCCCGATCGTCGCGCCGGCGGCGGGCCGCGTGGTGAAGTCAGGGCGCGATGGCGCCTACGGCAACGTGATCGAGATCGACCACGGCAACGGCATCCTCACGCGCTACGCCCACTGCTCGCGCCTCGTGGCGCGCGTCGGCCAGCGTGTCGAGCGCGGCCAGTTGATCGCCAACGTCGGGAGCACGGGGTTGTCGGTGGGACCGCACCTCCACTACGAGATCCACGTCAACGGGAATGCGGTGGACCCCCTGACGTACGTCATCCCCGAGGAGACGGTGGGGAGGCAGTAGCACGAGAAGCACGGGTAGCACGAGAAGCACGAAACTGCGGCGTATAAAGACTCAGCGGCCGGGGCAGATGCCCCGGCCGCTTCGTGCTTCTCGTGCCACTCGTGCTACTCGTGCTACTCGAACTCCACCTTCGGCGCCGCCCCCGCCCCCGCGTCCGCCTCGAAGTACACCGCGGGCTTCGCGCCCGTCACCTTCGCCGTCATCACCTGCGGGAACTGGCGGATGTAGCTGTTGTACTGCTCCACGGACGCGTTGTAATCCGTGCGCGCGACGGCGATGCGGTTCTCCGTGCCGGCCAGCTCGTCCTGCAGGCGCAAGAAGTTCTGGTCGGACTTGAGTACCGGGTACGCTTCGACCGTCACCATCAGCCGACCCAGCGCGCCGGTGAGCTGCTGGTTGGCATTGGCCATCTGCTGCATGTCGCCGCCCTGCACCGCTGCGCTGAGGCCCGCGCGCGCTTCCGTCACCGACGTCAGCACCTCCTGCTCCTGCTCGGCGAATCCCTTCACCGTCGACACCAGGTTCGGGATCAGATCAGCGCGGCGCTGCAACTGCACCGAGATCTGCTGCTTCGCCGCCGCCGTCTGCTCTTCGTACGACTGGATGGTGTTATACCCACACCCCGACGCCAAGAGAGGGACCGCTGCCACCAACAACATCCGTCGTGAGATCATGGAGAACTCCAACGTGTTAAAGGTATGAATGTTGAGTTCAGGTCTTCCCGTGCTTCTCGTGCCTCTCGTGCCACTCGTGCTACTGCCGCTGGTCCCCGTAGCGGACCAGCGGCTCGAGTTACTCTAGGTACCCCACGATCACTCCCCCCACCTGGTCG
>JBEIVF010000011.1:0-20794 GCA_040374005.1 Gemmatimonadaceae bacterium
GAAGTCGTTCGTGCTCCGCTACCCCAGTGGCATCCGCATCCAGACGCTCGACGAGTACCGCGAGTACTGCTACTACGTCGCGGGCACCGTCGGCTACATGCTCACCGATCTGTGGCGCGCCAACAGCAGCGCCATCACGCCGGCCGTGTACGACGCGCTCTGGTCGCGCTCGCGCGAGTTCGGCGAAGCGCTGCAGACGGTGAACATCCTGAAGGATGTGGCGGTGGACGCCGAGCGGGAGAATTCCATTTACATCCCCGAGGAGTTGCTGCGCGCGCAGGGCAGCTCACAAGCGCAGATCCTCGACCCCGCACTGGAGACGGCCAACCACACCGCGCTCACCGAGCTCATCCGCATGGCGTGGGCCAATCTCGACGCCGCGCGCGACTACCTACTGCTCGTGCCGCGGCGCGCGCTACCGATCCGACTATTTTGTATCCTTCCGCTACTATTTGCCTACGCCACGCTGCGTGACCTCACGCGCTCGCGCGCCATGCTGCACTCGGGCGGCAAGGTGAAGATCACGCGCCGCGAAGTGAAGCAACTGCTGGTGCTCGGCATCCTCGTCGCCGGCTCCAACACCGGCGTGCGGTGGCTCGTGGCGCGCGTGCGGAGCGCGCCCACGGCGTAACTCAGCCCAGCGCCGAGTTCACCACCGGCGTCGCGGCACTGTAGTCGTAGAAGCCGCGCCCCGACTTCCGCCCGTACCATCCCGCCGTCACCATGCGCTTGAGCAACGGCGGCGACGCGTACCGCGCCTCGCGATACTCCTCGAACATGATCTCGGCGATCCGCGCCACCGTGTCGAGCCCCACGAAGTCGAGCAACGTGAACGGGCCCATCGGGTGCCCGCAGCCCAGCCGCATCAGCGGCACCGGATTGAAGAAGTGCAGCCCGCACACGCGATCGGCCCGCGTGGTGGCCACCGCCAACTCGGCGATCACCAACGCGCTCGTGTTCGACGCGAGGATCGTCGGCTCGGGCGTCATATCACACAGCGTCGTCGACAGCCCGGCCTGCGCGCACACCTGCGCGATGCCCGAGCCCGTCAGCCCACCACCGATCACACTCACACTCGCGATCCCACTCATCGCACGTCCGGTCCGAGGAGCGTCTCGACGATCTCACTGGCGATGCCCCGCCGCTTGGCCGGGCCGTACTCCAGTCGATCCAACACTTGTTGCAGCGCCAACTCCACGCGCTCCGCCACTCGCGCGTAACGGCGGCGCGGTACCACCAACGACAGCGCGGCCATCGCACCCGCCACCGGCAAGACCACCAGCGGCGCCACCGCCATCGCGCTCAGCGCGAACGCCCCGAACCCGCTGACCGTGATGCCGAGCACGGTGTTGCTCCCCGCACTGCGCCGCCGCGCGATCAACGCGGCATCCAAGCGCACATGGGTGCGTTCGCCGTCCACCGGGACCACCAGCACGCTCACCTCTTCGGCCAGCGGCAGATCACCACCTTCCGCTCGCGGGCTCAATGCCGCACGCATCGCATCGAGGAAACCGTTCTTGGGCTCCCACACCAAGCGATCCGGATACCGCCGCTTCACTGCGAACGGCAACTCCGCGCGGAACACCGTATCGAGTGACGCCAACACCGACGCGGGTGTGCCCGGGACGACGCGCGTGGCCGTGAAGCGATCGTGGCCGAACCACGAGCCGCCCCACCCCGACGCCATGCCACCGTCCACGCGACCACGCTCTTCGGCGATCGCTTGCCGGAGTGCGTCCGGCGTCAAGCCGACCTCTTGGCCCAGCTCGAGGATCTGCGCATCGGTGAGCATCGCGCCCGATTCCGGATGCGCGTGCGCCTGCAACTCGGCCGCGCGCGCCAACACACGCTCGATGGCCGTCCGGTCCAACGACATCAGATACCTCCCCACACGATATCGATCTGCGCCTTGATCCCCGCCAGCATCGGCGCGGGCAACGCGAAGGTTGCCGCGAAGGCGGCGCGCACCTCACCCGCCACGGGCGTGCCCGCCGCAGTGAGATAGAACCGCATGTAGTCCTCGACCTTGTCCGGCATCGCCTTCTCCAGCAAGAGCGCCCCGCCGCGGACCAACGCGACGGCACTATACACCTCGGCTTCGCCACTCCGCTGCTGCGCCGGCGTCGTATGGTCACGCACCGCCGCGGCCGCGACCGTCGACGCCGCCTCGTGCACGAACACATACGCGATGCCCCACGCCGCGGTGTCACTGGCCGGCAATCCGGTGGTGATCACACTGGTCGAGCGCGATGGCGTCACCGTGCGTCCCTCACCCCCCAGGACGAACGACGGCACGATGGTGCCGCCGCCGAGCTGGGAATTCCCCAAGAACGTCCGCAACGACGGATACAGCGAATCACGCCAGATCCGCTCGGCCGCACCGAGGGTCGCCGCGCGCGCCGCCTGCTCCGTGGCCCACGTGGCGCGGAAGTACTTGCGGTACTCATCGTCGAGCCCGAGCACGAACAACCGCAGCCAGTCGCGCGAACGTGCGTCGGGGAAGTACGCCGCGACCTTGCCCGCGCGGTGCAGATCGTCCGGCGTGCGCAACCGCCGCGGATCACCCTCAGTATCCAGCCACAGCTGGATCGCGCTCCGCATATCGCCCCACGTCACGAACTCCAGCGCGAGGAACTGCCCCCCCATCAACGACGGCACCGCGCGCATCGTCGCGCGCAACTTGTCGACGTTGACGTCGAGGTCGGTCACGACAGACGCCGCACCCTTCGCCGCCGCCACGTCGGCGCGATACCCACGACGGTAGAGGGGAACAGCGGAGGAATCATCGTGGACGAGGGCGTAGCCGTGGAGCCAGACGTCGACGGGTTCTCTCGTTGCGAGCGACCATTGGGCGCTGAGGGAGGGCACGAGAGAGCACGAGAGGAGCACGAGGAGAAACAACAACCCTCGCGTGCCCTCTGTCACGATCGCTCCACAATCACACCTATGCCTTGCCCTCCCCCCAACACACGCCGCCCCCAACCCCAGCCCCCAGCGGACGCTGCGCGCCACGGACGGCGCCTGCGACATCGACTCGGTGCCGCCCACCAGCGCGATCTGATTTTCTGAGAGGATGTGCATACCGGAAAACTACGTCCCGGGGCCGAGGGCCGCAGGGCCGTGAGATCAGGGTTCAGCGACCTGGCCTCACGGCGCAGATCGTCCTGCAACGCCTCGTCGGCGGGCTGCGCGATGAACGCCGGCTTCTCAGTGTAGAGCGTGCGGGCTAGGAGCGTGAACAGCCCCTCGACATCCGAACGCACCGTCAGACCGATGGCGGGGCTCCGGCGTCACGCGATCAGACGACGGGCAGCCGACTCCCGGGCGTGAACGTCGTCGGGAACGCGTCCATGCGCTCGCCCTTCTTCCCGGCGCTCGCCCGCCAGTCGTCGAACGCGGACTCCACCAGCCCGCCCGACTCGGCCTGCGTCTCCGCGGCGCGGATCGCCAAGTGGTTGGCGTATTCGTTCTGCGCATGACCGTTATGGCCGCGCACCCAGCGCCACTCGATCTGGTGCGGCGCCGCCGCCCGCAGGGCGTCGTGCCACAACGCTAAGTTCTCGATGGGGCCCGTCTTCCGCTTCCAGCCGTTGCGCGCCCAGCCGAACACCCAGCTGTTCATCCCATCCACGATGTACTTCGAGTCCGTGGTGAACACGATCGACAGCGACTTGCCTTTGCCATGCAGCGCGCGGCACGCTTCGATCACCGAACGGAGCGCCATCTGGTTGTTCGTCGTGCCGGGCGCGCTCACCCAGAGGTCACGGCGGGTGAGCGACCCACTCGCGCCGAGGTGCTCGATGAGCACGCCCGCGCCGCCCGGGTTCTCGCCCTCTTTTCCGTTGCCGAGGCACGACTCGTCGGCGTACACCGCCACCGTGGGTGCGGTCATCCCACCACCTCGAGCGTGTCCAGATCATCGAGGATGAACTGCATCGTGTCGCCCGTGGTGGGGTGCATGGCTTCGATCGCGTCGCGTCCCTTCACTTGGCGCAGGCGCGCCGGCACGATGATGAACTCCGTGCCGCGGCGGACCACGACCACACGACGTCCATCGCGCACCGCGGCCTCCAGTGCGTCGTACTGCATGGTGTTCAGCCGCATCAGGGACGGGTCCAGGCGCCGAGGAAGTGCGTGAGGGCGTCGGTGACGCGGGTGATCTCAGCGGTGGGGATCCACTCGACGGCGCCATGCGCGAGCGCGATGTCGCCGGGGCCGTAGCAGAGCGTCGGCATACCCGCCGCGTTGAACAACGCGGCGTCGGACCAGTAGCTCACCCCATCCACGCGGGCGGGCGTACCGGTCGCCGTGGTCGCCGCCACGAGCGTCGTCACCAGCGGATGATCCACCGCCAGATCCGACGGGGGGCGCGAGTTCTCAAGGGTGACCTCGGCGCGGAAGTTCGGCACGCGGGCGGCGACGGCGTCGACGGCGAGTTGGATCTGCGCGAGTGCCTGCTCGGGTGACTCACCTGGGACGGTGCGGCGCTCGACGCGGATCACGCAGCGATCCGGGTACGTGCTCATGCCGAGTCCGCCCTCGATGAACGACGCGTGCAGCGAGGCGCGGCCGAGCAGCGGATGCGTGATCGTCGTGAGGAGTCCCGCGTCGAGCGCATCGAGGGCGACGAGCACATGACCCGCATGACGGATGGCGTCGATGCCGATCGCGTGCGCGCTGCCGTGCGCGGCGCGGCCATGCACGGTGATGGTGCACCACGCGAAGCCTTTGTGCGCCGGTGCCACGGCGAGGGTCGTAGGCTCGGTGACGACGACGGCGTCGGCACGAATGCCGCGCGCGATCACTTCGCGCGAGCCGATGGAGCCCCACTCTTCGTCAGCGACGGCAGTGATGATCACTTCGCCGTGGAGTGCGCCCTGCGCGTGCGCGCGGGCCGCAGCGGCGCACATCGCGGCCACGCCGCCTTTCATGTCGGTGGCGCCGCGTCCCCAGAGTTTGCCCTCGCGCAGCTCCGCGCCGAAGGGCGCGTGCGTCATGCCTTCGGTCTGCACCGTGTCGAGATGGCCGTTGAGCATGAGGCTCCGTCCGGCTCCACCACCGATGCGCGCCACGAGTGACGGGCGACCGGGCGTGCCCTCGAGGATCTCGGTACGGAATCCCTCGGCGTCGAGCCGCGCGCGCAACGCGAGGGCGCACGCGCGCTCACCTGGTCCGTCGGACGCCAGCGACGGATTGCGGGAGTCGATACGTACGAGTTCGGCCGTGAGCGCGATGGGATCCATGTATGCAAAACTACAACGCGGCCCGCACCGAGAGCTGTGCGGGCCGCGTGTCGTGCAGTGCGCTGCGCTTACTTCTTCTTCGGCGCGGCGGCGGGCTTGGCGGCCGGTGCCTTCGCGGCAGCCTTCGGCGCCGGTGCCTTCTTCGCGGGCGCCGCCTTCACTGCCGCGGCCTTCGCGGGCGCAGCCTTCGCAGGTGCCGCCTTTGAAGGTGCCGCCTTTGCGGGTGCCGCCTTCGCAGGTGCCGCCTTTGCGGGTGCCGCCTTCGCTGGCGCAGCCTTCGCGGGTGCAGCCTTCGCGGGTGCAGCCTTCGCGGGTGCAGCCTTCGCTGGTGCAGCCTTCACCGGTGCAGCCGCAGACTTCTTGGCCGCTTCAGGCTCCGCACTCTTCGGCGGACCGACCGGCTTACGCTTCTCGGCCGCATCTTCGATGTCGCGCAAGATGCGCTCGGCCTCTTCGGCGCTCATTTGCCCGCGACGGACCATATAGTTCACGAGGTCCTTCGCGCTGTCGGCCGCGAACGGCGACAAGCCAGCGGCCGCGAAGATGACGTCCTTCATCGCCTTCGCCATCTTGGAACCAGCTTCGAGCGAGATCTCGTGCGCCTTGGCGATCATCGCTGCAACGGCATCGCTCTGATCCTGACCTCGGTGACCAGGTGAACGTCGCGGAAGGACGGTACCGGAACCGGCGGCGGCAGGGGGAGTTGGCTTGTCGGGCATCGGGCGTCGAAGGGGGCGTCGTACGGGCGGATTAACGCACGTAAGTATATGGTGTGTTGGCGGATACGCAAGGTCTGAGAGGGTATTCCCAGCAAAGATCGGGGCGTATTTTAATAGACAAGTGTTCGCACTGCGCCCGTTTTTGTGCGCCAGTTAAAAATCATATTAACAACATCATCGGTATACTTGACCGTGCCAGACAGGCAGGAGCCCGCTTCCCTGAACGCCCGACCAAACACGCTGCCTCTCTCATCGCTGAGAGTTCTCGACCTCTCCCGGGTCCTCGCGGGACCGCTCTGCACCATGATGCTCGGTGATCTCGGCGCCGACGTCATCAAAGTCGAGCGCCCCGGCACCGGCGACGAGACCCGCGGCTGGGGACCGCCGTTCGACGGGCACGGCGACGCCGCGTACTTCCACGCCATCAATCGCAACAAGCGCTCCATCGCGCTCGACCTCGATGACGCCGACGATCGCGCGGTGGTGCGCGGCCTCATCGCGCAGGCCGACATCGTCGTCGACAACTTCCGGCCGGGGACCCTTGAGCGCCGCGAGCTTGGGATCGCCGCCTTGCTCGAGCAGTCCCCATCGCTGCTCTGGTGCACCCTCACCGGCTTCGGCGCCGACTCACGGCGCCCCGGTTACGACTTCGTCGTCCAAGCCGAAGCAGGATGGATGGCCATCACCGGTGCGCCCGATGGCGCGCCCATGAAGGTCGGCGTTGCCCTCGCTGATGTCATCGCCGGCAAGGACGCCGCGATCGCCATCCTCGCCGCACTCGCGGCACGCGGACCGCGATCGGCGACGGAGCGCCACCTCATCGTCTCGTTGGCCCATAGCGCCACCGCGGCGCTCGTGAACGTCGCGCACACCACGCTGCTCACCGGCCGCGATGCCTCGCGCTGGGGCAACGCGCACCCCAACCTCTGCCCCTACGAGCTGTTCCCCGCGGCCGACCGCCCCTTCGTGCTCGCCGTGGGCACGGATGCCCAGTGGATCGCCGCCGCGCGCGCGCTCGGCCTTGATGCCCTCGCCGATGATGCGGCCCTGCGGACCAACGCCGGTCGCCTCGCCGGCCGCGCGCGCATCGTGGACGCCATCGCCACCTGCACCCGCACGGCGCCGGCGGCCCACTGGATCGCGTTGCTCGACGCGGCGGGGGTGCCCTGTGGTCTCGTGCGCTCGGTGCGCGAGGCGCTTGATGCCTTCGGGATCGAGCCCCTCGCTCCCGCCCAGGTCCGGCGTCCGCCCCCGCGGCTCGATGAGCATCGCCACGAGATCCTAGCGGCCGGATGGACCCCCCGGTGACCCGTGATCGGCATCACTCGTCTTCCCTGCACGGAAGGAGACCCTCGCCCCGACGGGTGTTCTGCATTAGACTAGGCGCGTTGTGATACCGCCCACTCGAATGCCGACCTCTGACGAAGCGCTGGTCCCCGACGAGGAGATCATCGCTGACGTCCTCGCCGGGAATCGCGAGTCATTTCGCCTGCTCGTGTCCAAGTACAGCGATGCGCTGTACCGACACGCGTTGGGGATGACCGGGAGTCCGGACGTGGCGGAGGACATCCTACAGGTGTCCTTCATCAAGGCCTTCCAGCACCTCGGTGAGGTGCGAGGCCGGTTCGACGCGTGGGTCTTTCGGATCTTGGCCAATGGGTGCAAGGACTGGCTCAAGAACATCCGGCGAACGCACGTTAGTTACGAAGAGGACGATCAACCGTCTCATTATGCGACCCCCGAAGAGGATCTGGACCGGGGACAGCTGCGGGACGATCTCGATCAGGCCTTGGGCGTGCTCCCCGCGACGCTCCGCGAGGCCTTCGTGATGAAGCACGTCGAAGGGCGTTCGTACGAAGAGATGGCTGAGCTGCTGAACACCACCGTCGGGGCCCTCAAGATGAGAGTCCACCGGGCACGGGAAGCGCTCCAGAGACTACTCGGAGATAGGTATCACTGATGCTGCATGACACCCCAAACTCGCGGCACGAGCCGGACGCTCGTCTCGACCTCCCGACCAAGACCGTGGCGCCTAGCGCTCCGCGATTGGCCGACGATGCGGAAGAGACGTTCCCGGGGACGCCCACCCCTGAAATGATCCATCGCTGGCTGGACGGCGAAGCGGTCAGCGCGCAAGAGCTCGCGACCCCCGACGCCGAGAAGCACGTCACGTTCTGGGCCTCCGTCAACGCGGAGACCGACCGTCGGCGCGCGATGAAGACCCCGACCCACGTCGCGGCGTACATCATGTCCAATCTCTCGGCACCGGTCGTCTTGGACGACTGATCGACCCAGTCCCGAGTACCATAAGGTCCGCTCGCACCCGCGAGCGGACCTTGTTTTTTCTTCCCGGCAGCTTCGCTTTTGTCTCATTTGTGTAACGAACCGTTACAAAAGGCCGCTTTCTGTCAATAACCCGTAACTTTCCGGTCACCATGAGCTTCCTCCGCCCCGCCGCCGACGAATTCGCCCCGTACTACGCGACCTACGTCAACAAAGTCGCTGATGCCGACATCCTCGACGTCCTCCGCGAACAAGGCGAGGTCTTTCGGGGATTACTCGCCCGAGTGCCCGACGAGAAGCGCCTGTTCGCGTACGCCGAGGGCAAGTGGACCCTGGCCGAAGCGATCCAGCACATCAGTGATACCGAGCGCGTCTTCGCCTACCGCGCGCTCCGCGTGGCCCGCGGCGACATCATCTCGCTCCCGGGTTTCGATCAGGACAACTGGATCCCCACGAGCGAGGCCAACGCCCGCTCGCTCCAGTCGCTCGTCGAGGAGTTCACCGCGATCCGCGCCGCCTCAGTGGCGCTGTTCGCCGGACTCCCCGCCAGCGCGTGGGACCGACGCGGGACGGCGTCGAACAACCCCGTCTCGGTCCGTGGCCAGGCCTTCATCCTCGCCGGCCACGCACTGCATCACGAAGGCATCATCCGCGAACGCTACCTCCCTTGACCATCGCCACGATCTTCCGCAGCGCCGCCCTCGTCACCGTCGCGGCGTTGCTGGCCTCGCCAGCCGCCGCACAGACTACCACGCCGGCCACGGCCGCCGTCAAGCCGTGGTATGAGCGCATCGCCATCCGCGGCTACGGGCAGATCCGCTACAACCGCCTCCTCGAGTCCAATCCCGACTTCAAGTGCGACCAGTGCGACCGCTCGATCGGTGACCTGGGCGGCCTCTTCATCCGCCGCGCCCGCATCATCTTCTCGGGCCAGATCCACCCGCGCGTCTACATCTACCTGCAGCCGGACTTCGCCAGCTCAGCGGGCACGACCAACAACCTCACGCAGCTTCGCGACTGGTACGCCGACCTCGGCCTGGTCGCCGACAACTCGCTCCGCCTGCGCATCGGACAGAGCAAGGTCCCGTACAGCTTCGAGAACTTACAGAGCAGCCAGAACCGGCTACCGCTCGACCGCGCCGACGCCACCAACAGCGCCGCGTCCAACGAGCGCGACATGGGCGCCTTCCTCTACTGGGCACCGACCAAGTCGCGGGCCCTCTTCCGCTCCCTCGTCGCTGACGGCCTGAAGGGCAGCGGTGACTACGGCGTGGTCGCGATCGGTACGTTCAACGGCCAGACCGCGAACCGTCCTGATGGCAACGACGGCCAGCACATCGTGGCGCGCGTCTCCGTCCCGCTCGAAGTCGGCTCGCAGATCATCGAGCCCGGCATCGCGGCCTACACCGGCAACTACGTCGTCACCAGCGATCAGCGCTCTACGGGCATCAAGGGGACCAGCGATTTCAACTACCGCGACGAGCGCATCCTCGGCTCCTTCGTGATCTATCCCAAGCCGTTCGGCATCCTGGCCGAGTACAACATCGGCCGCGGCCCGGAGTTCAATCCGGCGACCGACAGCATCGAGACGCGCCGCATCGAGGGCGGCTTCGTGACGGCCACCTATCAGTTCCACGCCAAGGGCCACACGTTCTTCCCGTTCGCGCGCTACCAAGTGTACGAGGGCGGCAAGAAGCACGAGCGCGACGCGCGCAGCTACTCCGTCAACGACTTCGAAGTCGGCGTCGAGTGGCAGCCCAACCCCAGCTTCGAGCTCGTGACGGCGATGTACTTCGGTGACCGCCGCTTCGAGGACCTGCAGTACCAGAACAACACGCAGACGGGACGGTTCCTAAGACTGCAGGCGCAATTCAACTTCTAACGTGAAGTAGCACGAGAAGCACGGGTGGCACGAGAGGCACGAGTAAAGACCCGTGCTTCCCGTGCTTCTCGTGCCACTCGTGCTACTACATGTGCAGCATTCGGCCGAGCGCCCCGAGCGCCGCTTCTTTCGTAGTCTCGCTCAACGTCGGATGCGAATGACACGTCATCGCCACATCCTCCGTGGTGCCGCGGAACTCCATCGCCAGCACCACTTCGGCCAGTAGATCCGACACGTTCGGGCCGATCATGTGACAGCCGAGGATCTCGTCGGTGGTCGCATCGGCGAGGAACTTCACGAAACCATCCGTCTCGCCCTTGGTGCGCGCGCGGCCGTTCGCACTGAACGGGAACTTGCCCACCTTGTACGCGCGGCCCTGCGTCTTCAGCTCGGCTTCGGTGTAGCCCACCGTCGCCACTTCGGGATGCGTGTACACCACCGCCGGCAACGTATGGTAGTGCATCTTCGCCTTCTTGCCCGCGATCACTTCGGCGGCGATGACGCCTTCGTCCTCGGCCTTGTGCGCCAGCAACTTGCCGCCGATGCAATCGCCGATCGCGTACACATTGGGCAAGTTGGTGCGCAGCTGTTCGTCGGCGATGATCTCACCACGCGTGCCCAGCGCGAGACCCAACGCCGCGGCATCGATGCCCGTGAGGGATGGCTTCCGACCGATGGACACGAGCACGTAGTCGGCCTCGAGCGTCTCGGCCTTGCCGTTCTCGTCGATCTCCACCTGCACCGTGTTCCCCTTGCGCGCGCCGCCCGTGACCTTGCAGCCCGTGCGCAGCGTGAGCCCCTGCTTCTTGAAGATCTTCGTCGCTTCCTTCGTGATGTCGTCGTCGTTGCCCGGGAGGATCGTCGGTGCGAGCTCGATCACCGTCACCTGCGCGCCCAGCCGGCGCCACACGGAGCCCAACTCCAAGCCGATCACGCCGCCGCCGATCACGATCAAGTGCTTCGGCACTTCGGGCAACTGCAACGCCCCCACGTTCGAGACAACGCGCTCTTCGTCGAACTTCAGGAACGGCAGCTCGAACGGCACCGAGCCCGTCGCGATGATCACGTGCTTGGCCTGATACGACGTCACCGTGCCGTCGTGGCCCTTCACGTCGACCACGTTGCCGGCCTTGAGCGTGCCCGTGCCCTTGGCCCACGTGATCTTGTTCTTCTTGAAGAGGAACTCGACGCCCTTGGTGTTCTGCGCGACGACATCGAGCTTGCGCTTCATCATCGTCGCGAGGTCGTAGCCGACGCTTCCCAGCACCACACCGTGCTCCGCCGCGTGCTTCTGCGCGAACTCATAGTGTTCCGACGACTGCAGCAGCGCCTTCGACGGGATGCACCCGACGTTCACGCACGTGCCGCCCAGGGTCTTGTCGTACTCCACGCACACCGTGGAGAGGCCCAACTGCGAGGCGCGGATGGAGGCGACGTAGCCGCCGGGGCCACCGCCGAGGACAACGAGATCGGTATTCGTCACGGTCGTAGAGACTAGAGGAACCCGAAATCTAACGCTCGTTCAGGCCCCTTCGCGGACACCGCGGTCGCGTAGCACACGGCCGGTGTTCACCACCCCGCCGATCCACCGCGAGTACGGCGCGGACCGGCACCACCTGGGGGCCGCTCGGAGACCCTGACTCACGCGTTCCCCAGACGGTGCAGGACCGCCTCGTCGACGACGCGACCATCGCGCAGATGTTCGACGACGATCCGCTCCAGCAGGTGGGGAGTGACGTTGTGATACCAGATGCCCTCGGGGTACACCACCACGACGGGACCGCCTTCGCAGACCCCCAGGCAGGGCGTCTCCCCTCGTTTGACCCGATGGGGGCCGAAGAGGAGCCCTTCGCGTTGGAGCAAGGCCGCCAGCGCCCCGTACAATGCTCGCCCTTGTCGGTTCGGGGTGCAATAGCCGCCGGTACAGACCAGGACGTGGTGTTTGTAGGGAGCGAAGAGTGGCACGAGTAGCACGGGTAGCACGAGAAGCACGAGAAGCACGAACGGGTGGGGCGCCCGTGGGTTGTCCTGCGCATATTACTACCTGACACCCCACCTTTGGAGCCGTTGTGATCCGTTCTTTCCTGCGTACGCTCGTTGTCGTTGTCTTGGCGGTCCTCGCGCCGGCGCTGGGCGCCCAACAAGGGGCCGACAGTGCGGCGATGGCGGCGCTTTCGCGCCGCGCCGATGCGCCGCTGCCGTTCGACGCCAAGGCGCGCACGGGGCAGCTGCCCAATGGGCTGCGCTACTTCATCCGCCAGAACACGCGCCCCGAGAAGCGGGTCGAGTTGCGGCTCGTCGTCAACGTCGGCTCGGTGCTCGAGGACGACGATCAGCGCGGGTTGGCCCATGTGCTCGAGCACATGGCCTTCAACGGCACCCGGCGCTTCGCCAAGACCGAGATCGTGGACTTCATCGAACGCGCTGGCATGACCTTCGGCGCCGATCTCAATGCCGGCACCGGCTTCGATGAGACGATCTACCAACTGCAATTGCCGTCCGACACCGGTCGGTTCGTCGATCGTGCGCTGGACTGGTTCTCGGACATCGCGGGCGGCGGCATCCTCCTGGAACAGGTGGAGATCGACAAGGAGCGCCCCGTCGTCGTCGAGGAGTGGCGCCTCGGCAAGGGCGCGCAGGAGCGGATCCAGAGCCAGCAGTTGCCCGTGCTGTTCAAGGATTCGCGCTATGCCACGCGGCTGCCCATCGGCACCAAGGAAGTCCTCGACACCTTCGGGCGTGAGCAGTTGGCGCGCTTCTATCGCGACTGGTATCGCCCCGACCTCATGGGCTTGGTGATCGTCGGCGACATCGATCCGGCCGCGATCGAAGCGATGATCACGGCGAAGTTCAGCGCCATCCCGCGCGCCGCGGCCGATGCCCGGCCGCGCGAGGCGTTCCCGATGCCGCCGCACCGCGAGACGCTGCTGTCGGTGGCCACCGACGCCGAACTCACGCAGTCCAACATCGGCGTGGTGTGGAAGCAGCCGCCCTCGGCCGTGCGCACCGTCCGTGACTATGAGCGCGACGTCGCCCTCGGCTTCGCGCTGTCGATGTTCAATCAGCGTCTCGACGAGATCGTGCGGCGTCCCAATGCCCCGTTCCTCGCGGGCGGCGCCAGTCAGGGCAGTCTCGTGCGCGCCGCCGCGTCGTTCCAGCTGAGCGCGCTCGTCGCGGATGGCGCGTTGGTCTCGGGGCTCGGGGCGGTGATCACCGAAGCCGAGCGGGTGCGGCAGTTCGGGTTCACCGCGACGGAGTTGGACCGCGCGAAGACCTCGCTCGTGCGCTCCTTGGAGCTCCAGTACGCCGAGCGCGACAAGACGGCGTCGGGTACCTTCGCCGATCGGTATGCGGACTTCCTGTTGACCGGCGATCCGGTGCTCGGCATCGAGCAGCGGCGCCCGCTCGTGCAGCATCTGCTCGCTGGCATCACGCTGGCGGAGGTGAATGCCTTGGCGCAGTCGTGGCTGGCCGGGCAGAACCGTGTGATCCTCGCCGCGGCGCCGCAGAAGGAAGGCGTGGCGGTGCCGTCGAGTGCGGAGTTGCTGCGCGTGTTGACGCAGGTGCAGACCACGTCGATCACGGCGTATGTCGATGCCGCCGCTGGGGCCCCACTGGTCGCCACCAAGCCGACGCCGGGCCGCATCGTGAGCACGCGCGCGATCGCGGGCATCGATGCCACCGAGTGGACGCTGTCGAACGGCGCGAAGGTGCTGATCAAGACGACGGACTTCCAAGCGGATCAGATCACCTTCGCCGGCGTCTCGCTGGGCGGTGTCGGCACGTTGCCGCCGAAGGACTTCTACTCCGCGTTGCTCGGGCCGCAGCTGTTGGAGCGGAGCGGCGTGGGCACCATGGACGCCATCGCCCTGCGTAAGGAGCTGACGGGCAAGGTCGCGGCCGTGAGCGCAGGGATCGATCAGCGAGGGGAGAGCATCAGTGGACAGGGGTCGACCAAGGACATCACCACGCTCTTCGAGTTGACGTGGGCCAAGCTGATGACGCCGCGCGTCGACACCGTGGCCATCAACGCCTTCAAGCAGCAGATCGGGTTCGCGTACGCCAATCGTGCCAACGATCCCAACGCGAACTTCATGGACACCGTTGGCGTGACGATGAGCTCCAACCATCCGTTGGGGCAGCCGCTCACGTCGGACGACATCAAGGCGCTCGACCCGGCCGTGTCGCTCCGCGTGTTCCAGGATCGCTTCAAGGACTTCTCCGACTTCACGTTCGTGCTCGTGGGCGCGGTGGACACCACCACGCTGCGTCCGTTGGTGGAGCAGTGGCTCGCGCCACTACCCGGCAGTGGACGCCGCGAGACGCCGGTGGATCCCGGCATCCGTCCGCCGACGGGCCAGATCACCAAGATCGTCCGCAAGGGCACCGAGCCGCAGGCGACCACCGCGATGTTCATCACCGGTGAGCTCGGCTGGACGCGCGAACGGTCGCTGCACACGGCATTCATCTCGGAGATCCTGCAGATCCGCTTGCGGGAGCGGCTGCGCGAGGATCTGGGTGGCACCTACGGCGCGGGCGCGAGCGTGAGCCTCGAGCGGTGGCCCGCCGGGCGGTTCACCACGTCGGTGCAGTTCGGCTCGGCGCCGGATCGGGCCGACTCGCTGGCGGCCAATGCGTTGGCGGTGTTGAGCACGCTGGCCACTGAGGGGCCGACGGCCGATGAGATCGCCAAGGTGAAAGAGAGTCTCCTGCGCTCGCGGGAGACCGCGCTCAAGCAGAACGCCTTCTGGCAGCAGATGTTGCAGCAGGGCGTGCTCTGGTCGGATGATCCGGTGGAGCTGGTCACGGGCTACAACGACCGCGTCAACGCCGTGACGGCGGCGGCGGTGCAGGCCACGGCCATGCTGGTGCTCGATCCCAAGAACCTCGCGCGCTTCACGTTGTTGCCGGCGCCCGCTGGCGCGCAGTGATCGTGCCGACACCGGAGGAGTTCTTCGCCATCGACATCCGCGTGGGGACGGTGCGGGAGGCCGAGCCGTTCCCTGAGGCGCGGAAGCCCTCGATCAAATTGGCGATCGACTTCGGTCCGGAGTTGGGCACGAAGCGCTCGAGTGCGCAGTTGACCAAGCATTACACGCCGGCCGATCTCATCGGTCGGCAGGTGTTGGCGGTCGTGAACATCGGCACGCGGCGGATCGCGGGGTTCACGAGTGAATGTCTGGTGTTGGGCGCCTGTCCCGACCCCACCGATGTCGTGTTGCTCGCGGTGGATCAGCCCGTCGCTGATGGCACGCGCATTGCTTGAACGGAGAACGATCTGATGACGGAGACCAGGGGCTACGCCCATCCCGAGAAGTTGGTCAGCACGAGCTGGCTGGCCGATCACCTCGACGACCCGCGCGTCCGCGTGCTCGAGAGTAACGAGGACATCCTGTTGTACGACACGGGGCACATCCCGGGCGCCCTCAAGATCGACTGGCACGCCGATCTCAACGATGCGGTCGTGCGCGATTACATCAGCCGCGAGGCCTTCGAGGCGCTGTGTCGGCGCGTGGGCATTAGCGACGACTCCATCGTCGTGTTCTACGGCGACAAGAACAACTGGTGGGCGTGCTATGCGCTCTGGGTGTTCGAGCTGTTCGGGTTCACCAACGGCCGCATCCTCGACGGCGGGCGCATCAAGTGGGAGAGTGAGGGCCGCGCGCTCACCACCGACATCCGTCGCGTGCCGCCGTCGGCGTTCGTGGCGGGTGCGCGCGACGATGCCCGGATCCGGGCCTTCGCCGACGATGTGCGGCAGCATCTGCGCACGGCCGGCAAGTTGATCGATGTGCGCTCCACGCCCGAGTACACGGGCGAACGCACGCACATGGCGGATTATCCGCAGGAAGGCACGCTCCGCGGTGGGCACATCCCGAGCGCGGCGTCGGTGCCGTGGGCGCGGGCCGCCAATGCCGACGGCACATTCAAGGATGCCGCGGCACTGCGCGATATTTATGAGGGCGAGGCGGGTCTCCGCCCGGGGGACGACGTGGTCGCATACTGCCGCATCGGTGAGCGGTCGTCGCACACGTGGTTCGTCCTCACCTACTTGTTGGGCTACGACAAGGTGCGCAACTACGACGGCAGTTGGACCGAGTGGGGCAATGCCGTGCGCGCGCCGATCACGATGGGACCGAATCCATGACCGCACCAGGCACCAAGAAGATCGCCACCGCGCAGCTCACGTGGGTCGGCGAGCGGCAGTTCGACATCCACGGCGCGGGGGGGCATGTCATCCGCATCGGCGCGAACGGTGGACCGGGCCCGGTCGAGACGTTGCTCGGCGCGCTCGCGGCGTGCACCTGCTACGATGTGCTCGACATCCTCGACAAGCGGCGCACGCCGACGTCGTCCATCCAGGTCTCCACGACGGGCGAGCGGGCGGATGCCGTCCCGGCGCGCGTCGTCGCGGCCGAGCTCGTGTACACGATCACCGGCGACGGCATCGGGGCGGATCATGCGGTCCGCGCCGTGCAACTCGCCGTCGATAAGTATTGCTCGGTGAAGATGTCGCTCGATCCCGACATCCCGGTGACCTGGCGCGTGATCCTCAACGGCGCCGACGTCACGCCTTAGCGATCGCTAGTGGTGGTGCGGGTGCGGATGACAGCGCTCGCACGCATGGACGCGCGCGTGGTTCATCCGACCGGCCCAGGAGATCACCACGGCGCCGGCGATGACCACGCCGCCGTGCACCAGCGCGTACGCTTCGAAGAACAGGTGCGCGCTCATCAGCACGAATAGCCCCGCCACGAACACGATGAACGGGCGCGGGTCGTAGTGCAGACGGAAGTACGACAGGCCGAAGCCGACGGACCCCATCACGGCGGCCACGGCCACCATCGCCCACTCGAACCACGGCTCGACGAAGAAGCTGAGCCCGACCAACGGGAGCACGCCCACGAGCAACGGGGTGGCCAAACAGTGGACCGCGCACACCGAGGTGACGATCGACGCCCACGAGCTCAGCCGATACGACGTCTCTTCGACCGGCGCCTGGGCGTGGTCGTGGAGCAGTACCTGAGCGTCCACTGGCTCGGCGAGGGGCGTGGGGGTCATATTGAGAAGAATACCATACTGATAACAAAAACTCAATACCTGTGTATTCCACCTGTATTCACTGCCAGTCCAAGCTCGGGGCCAACGAGGTCATCGAGGCGTTCCCGGTGGGACGCCGCGTGGCGTTCGACGGGGCCAAGGGCCGGTTGTGGGTGGTCTGCCGTAAGTGCTCCCGCTGGAACCTGGCCCCGTTCGATGCCCGGTGGGAGGCGCTCGAGGAGTGCGAGAAGGCGTTCCGGAACACCCGGATCCGCGTCAGCACCGACGAGATCGGCCTCGCGCGGCTGGCCGATGGCACCGACCTGATCCGGATCGGCGCGCCGCAGCGCCCGGAGTTCGCCGCCTGGCGGTACGGCGATCAATTCGGGCGCCGACGCAAGCATGCGATCTTAATGGGGGTGGGGGTGACGGCCGCCGTTGGAGTGGGCGCGGCGGGGTTCGTGGCAGTGGGGGCCGGGCTCGCGGCGGCGATGCCCATCTTCCATGTGATCAACATCGCCAGCATCGTCGCGTCGGGGGCGACGCGACGGGTCGCGCACCCGCACCCTGAGGGCGGCTACTTCGCTGGGCTCGGCCCACCACGCTTGATCCAACGCCCCGATGTCGAGGAAGGCTGGGGCATCGACTATGGCTTCTCCGCGCGATTCGACACGCCGCCCTCGCTGCGGATGCCCGTCCGAGAGTGGCTGAAGCAGCACAACAACCAAGAGATCGGTCGCCTCTCGCTCCGCGGCAACGAGGCCATCCCCGTCCTCCGCCGCGTCCTGCCCGGCATCAACAAGGCCGGCGCCAACCGCACGCAGATCGCCGATGGCGTCCGCATGATCGAGTCCGTCGGCGACCCCGCGCAATTCGGCGCCTGGGCCGCGAGTCAGCGTAGCATCTGGGGCGCACAGCAGTACACCGGCGACACGGGCGACCTCTCCGCCATCCCGCCCGCCGCGCGCCTCGCCTTCGAGATGGCGCTCAACGAAGAGAACGAACGCCGTGCCCTCGATGGGGAGCTCGCGCTCCTCGAAGCCGCGTGGCGCGACGCCGAGGAGATCGCGCACATCGCCGACAGTCTGGCGTTGCCGGCCGGGGTCGAAGCGCGACATCACGAGTTGAAGGCACCACCCTCCGACGCGCGCTAGCGCAGAGCACATGACACGCACTTCGATCATCGGCCGTCAGCTGGTCGCGCTCGCCGCCCTGTGCGCTGCACCACTCGCGCTGGCCGCGCAATCGGCGCACACCGAATGGCGCGCCCTCTTCAACGGCCGCGACCTCGCTGGCTGGCTACCGAAAATCCGCGGCCACGCCCTCGGTGAGAACTTCAACAACACGTTCCGCGTGGTCGACGGCGCCATCACGGTCGCCTACGACGGCTATGGTCCGTTCAATGAACGATTCGGCCATCTGTTCTACGAAGTGCCCTTCGCGGACTATCACCTCGTGGTCGAGTATCGCTTCACGGGCCCACAGCAAGAGGGCGCGCCGGGCTGGGCGCTGCGCAACAGCGGCGCCATGCTCCACGCGCAGCCACCCGCGACGATGACGCGCGACCAAGACTTCCCCATCTCGGTCGAACTCCAACTGCTCGGCGGACTCAGCGACGGCCGTGCGCGCACCACCGCGAACATGTGCTCCCCGGGCACCGAGGTCGATGTGAACGGCGCCCCAGTGCGCGGCCACTGCCTCAACGCAACGTCCAAGACCTACGACGGTGATCAGTGGGTGACGATGGAAGCCATCGTGCGCGGCAGCACCATCACGCACATCGTGAACGGCGACACGGTGCTCACGTACACCAACACGCGCGTGGGCGGCGGCAATGTCGCGGGGCACGATCCCGCCGCGAAAGTCGATGGGACGCCGCTCACCGGGGGGTACATCGCACTCCAGAGTGAGGGGCATCCCGTGGCGTTCCGACGGGTGATGATCCGCTCTCTCCTGCGCTGACTACAGGATCCCCCACCAGCCGCGCATCACGTCGAACGAGAACGTCCAGCGGCCATCACGCAGTCCGCGCGCCACATCGAAGCGCGCCATCCCGAGGAACGGCTCAAAGCCCACGCCGACCGACGGATACCACCCCTGCCGGCCCACCCCGTCCATCCACACGGTGTGGACGAACGGAATCAGCGTCGCTTCACCCGGCAGCGCGCCATACTTGCCCAGCGGGATCGGGACGAACGGCACCGGCGTCGACCATTCGATGCGCTGCGTCACGGCGCGCCGCGCGATGAAGTCGTACGACGCATACCCGGGCGTCGTCGTCGGACCGCCCAGCACCGCCATGAACTGCGGGGCCACATCGCCACCGCTCACGGCCGCGACCGTCGTGCGCGTCATCAGCTGGCCGCGCGATGCGCGCCGCGTGTACTCGGCGCTCCCACTCGCCCGTAGGCCGCGCCCGCCGAGGTCGAACACCCGCAGCGTGGCCGCGGCCGTCAACGTGCCACCGGCGAGCGGGACCAGCGCCCCATCGGCGATGAGCGTGCCCGTCACACCCTCGTCCTCGCGCGCGGACACCAATCGCTCGTAGCTCCCACGCCACGGCGTGGCCTCACGCGTGAGCGCGCGGTGCGACTCGCCCGCGACATGCACGCGCCAACGCACACCGGCGAGCCGACCGAGCACCAGCGCCACACCCGCCGCCCGCACACCGATCGGATCGGTGAGATCCGTGCCGAACAATCCCGCCGCCAAGCTGTTGCGCAGTCCACTCACCTCGGCCACATCGCGCACCTCGGCGAAGTCCTCGCGCGCGAACACACGCAGTGAGCGCCCCGCACCGAGCGACGTGGAGACGCCAAGCTCAGCCTTCCACCGCGCATCACTGAATCCGTAGCGCCCACGCGCATCCAGCACGAACCGTCCGGGGAGCGGCGCCTTCGCGGCCATCCCCACCGCGAGCCCCTCGGCCCGATTCACCCGCAGGATCTCACTGGCCCGCGGGATCGCGAGCGCGAACTGCTGCGTGCGCTCCACCAAGGCGCGCTGCACCAGCGCGGTCGCCATCGCCGTGGCGCGTTCTACGTCGTCGCTGCGCACCGCCGCGGCACCGGGCGGCAACGCGTCCAAGATGTTGCCTTGGAACCGATACGCGCGCAGGGAATCCGGCGGCAAGAACGAGATCGCCGGTCCGTAGAAGGTGTCCACGGGGAACCGGAGATCGACCTCGTAGCAGCACACTTCCCAGCGGCCTCGGATGATGCCGCGCACCTCGATGGACAGCCAATCGGCGGCCCGCTGCACCTCGATCTGCTGCGCATTGGGCAACCAGTAGCGGCCTTCGATCAGCGCATTGTCGAGCACCACCGCGAGATGCTCGATGCGATCATCGAGGATCGCCGCACGCGTGAACGCCAACTCGAGCCGCACGATGTCACCGGTGCGGATGTCGAGGTACGCGCTACCGATGGCCCGCGGCTGCGTCGGATCGCGCGGACGGAAGGCCACGCGGTGCACATCGATCCTAGCCTGCGGTGTGGTGATCGATATGGAGTCGGTCACCGCGAAGTCGTACGCCGCGAGTCCCGTCGCGGCGAACGGATGCAACACGTCAGCGATGTCCTTGCCGTCGCCCATCCGGATGCGATCGGGGAAGTTGCTTTGCACGA
>JBEIVF010000108.1:0-6721 GCA_040374005.1 Gemmatimonadaceae bacterium
CGCCGAGCTCAACGGAGTGCGAGGCGAAGGCCCGTTGCCGCTCGGTCTGCGCCAGCGAGCCCCCCAGCCAGTACCCACCGCGCTCGTTGAGCACGTGTTGGCGGACGAACGCCGTGCGCGAGATCCCGCGGTCGCCCCGGGCGATGCCGTACAGCGCGATGAGGGCCCCGAAGTCGATGGGCGCGCGCGTACTCCAGGGGGGCACGGCGGTGGCGGCGAGGATGAGCTGGGCTGCGGCGACTGAGTCACCGGCGATGGTGGCCGCCGCACTGATCAACGGCGTGACCGACCCGAAGGTCTGCTGCAGGAACCCCGCCACGTACACCGCGTCGCGTCGGACCGTCGCCGACGGATCCACCCGCGTGACCCCGGCCTCCCCTCGCCACTCGGCCTGCGCTGCCGCCGCCGTGGCCCAACCGACCGACGCTGCTAAGAGCAGCGCCGACCAGAGCTTACGGCGGTGGGATGCGGAGCGCCGGCGCGAGCGCGGCACCCTGCGCAGGACCCTGCGGAAGGGAGAGGACACCCCGCGAACGAATATCCAATGCCACCGTTGGGGCAAGCCCCGCCGAGATATCGCCCTGCACTCCGCGGCCGAAAGCGATGAGGACGCCCTCGGTCACACCGCGCTGCAACATCTTGTTCACTTCGTCGGCGGCGCGCTGCATCGGGATCTTGCGCACGACCAACTCGGTGAGCACGCCGAGCGAGACTTCGAGGTTGCGCGTGCGCTGCGTGCGGCGCATGGCGCGGAGCACCGACGAGGGGACGCCCTGCTGCAATGCCTTGGCGCCTTCGAGGATCTCGTTGGGGCTTTGCACCGGCGCGAGCGCCTCCTTGGCCTCCACCATCTTGGCCGACAGGTTGCGCACCGCCACGTGGACGCGCTCGGCGGTGGCGCCCTTCAGGAAGCCCTCGCGGGCCTTGGCCTCGAGCGGGGCCATGGGGATCCCCAGCGCGACCGCCTTGTCGAACTCGTAGGCGAGCTCGGGGATGGAGCGCAGATCGGGCACCGTATTGCGTGACTGCGCCGACACCACAGGGGCGAGCAAGACCGCACAAATAGCGACCTTGGCGAGCATTTTTCGAATCATCGTTCAGACACCATCGCGACAGAGTTCGCACGTCCGAAGTCTGGATCAGCCACCTGTGGGGCGCGCGGATCCGGGGTCCAGACGGTGCCATTCACGACATAGGCATAGAGGTGACGTCCCGGCGGCAGGAGCACCGAGGCCTCCCACGCGCCGCGTCCCGAGGGATCAACGAGCGGTGTCGCGGCGGGGTCCCAGCCGTTGAACTCGCCCACCAGCGATACGGACGCCGCAGCGGGGAGCTCGACCACGAACTGCGTGGCCACGAGGCGCGGCGCGCCCGGGTTGGCGACCAGCGTGAGCGCCGGCCCTTCCGGTTCGACCGCGACGAGCCCCGGGCGGGGCGCGACCAGCGCGCGTCCGGCGTATCCGGCACCCAGGGCGACCACGGCCACCGCGACGAGCGCGGCGGCGGGGACCGACGGCTGCCAGAGCCAATAGAACGCGGCCTTCCACGGCGCCGGGGTGCGTCCCCGCACCCGGGCCAGGATCGCCGCGCGCGCGCGCGGCTCGCTCGCGGGCATCCGCTGCAAGCGTGCCACCAACGCTGAGATCACCTCGTCCGGGCGATCGTTCAGGTCATCCACGGTACACCTCCAACAATCGTGCTCTGAGAACATCAGTCGCTCGCTTCACGCGCATCTTGAGCGCCGAAACGCCGACACCAGTCGCTACGGACATATCGTCATACCCCATCCCCTCCACATGATGCAGCAGGAAGGCCTCCCGCTGCTCCACCGTCAACGAACCCAGCACCGCCCACAGCTCTTCGTCCGCCACCCCCTCTCCTTCACCGCCCACCGCGATCTCGGGCGCGTCGTCGGAGTACGTCACCACCGCGTCGTGCCGCTTACGGCGGACCCGTGCCGTGCGACACCGGTTGGCCAGGATCCGGAACAACCACGGCTCGAACCGGAGCGCGAGGTCGAACCGCGGCAACGCGTCGTACACGCGGACGAAGGCATCCTGCACCGCCTCCTCCGCATCCTCCGCACTCAGCACCATCTGCTGCGCGAACCGCAGGCACCGCGCGTGGTAGTGATCGACCAGCGTCGCGAACGCCCGCCCATCGCCAGCCTGCGCCAGCCGGACGACCTCGATGTCGATCTCAGCCACGAACCACGGCGCGCTGCAATCGGGTCGTCATCGTCGTAAGGTCCTCTGTGGCAACTGGTTGGCGACTCGGGTCACACTAGATACTACCCGCCGCGCCCGTAGGCGGTCACTCTGTCCGTGCCGAAGGGAACGGCGAGGCCTCCCAGCGAGGTATCTTTCAGCCGTGGACACCTTCCTTGCCCTCTTCGACAGCGCGCTCGGGCTCACCCGGCTCGCCTTCTTCAGCGCCGCGGTGGTCACCGGCGGCCTCTGCGCCATCGAGTGGGGGGTCCGGACGCGCCGGTTGAGCCCCTTCTCCCCGGTCGCCCGCGGAACTCGGCAGATCGCTGGCCCACTCATCGCTCCGGTCGAGAAGCGCATCCTTCGGGCCGGCGGCACCCCCGCCAGCGCCCCCTGGTGGACCCTCGTCGCCGTCATCGTGGGCGGCATCATCGTCCTTTCGCTCCTCGAGTTCGTTCGCGACCAGCTCGGCGGCATCATCTGGGCAGTCAACTCGGGGCCCAGCGGCATCATACGCCTGCTCCTCGGCTGGACCTTCGCCCTGATGTACCTCGCGCTGTTCGTGCGGGTCATCGGCTCCTGGTTCCAGATGAACCCGTACCGCGGCCCCATGCGGCTGGCGCACGCGCTGACTGAGCCGCTGCTGGCCCCGATCCGCTCCGTGCTGCCGACGTTCGGGATGATCGACTTGTCGCCGATCGCGGCGTATTTCTTGTTGCGGATCATTGAGTCGTTCTTGATCCGGTTGGTCTGAGGATGTTGCGCTGAGGGCCGCAATGCCCGATACTTCATAGACAATTGATCCGTGGCGATTTCAGGCAACTTGCGGCCACGTTAAACATTCAGCTAAAGCGCCGGCCCCCTGTGCCACGCGCTGAGGGGCATTTTTATGGCAGGGACCTCCCTGTGACATCGGCCGCTATCGCGAGCCCGTTCGCCGTCTCGTTCGAGTTCTTCCCACCGAACACGCCCGAGATGGAAGAGACACTCTGGCGTTCCATCAAGCGCTTGGAGCCACTCGGCCCCCGCTTCGTCTCGGTCACCTACGGCGCCGCCGGCAGCACGCGCGAGCGCACGCACCGCACGGTCAAGCGTCTCGTCGACGAGACGGCACTGGTGCCCGCTGCGCACCTCACCTGCGTCGGCGCCTCCCGCGCTGATGTCGATGCCGTGGCCGACGAGTACTGGGAAGCCGGCGTATGGCACATCGTCGCACTCCGCGGCGATCCACCAGCGGGTGCGGCCGAGTACACGGCGGCGGCGGATGGGTATCCGTACGCGGTGGATCTCGTCCGCGGCCTCCGCGCGCGGCACGACTTCGAAGTGAGCGTCAGCGCGTACCCCGAAGGACACCCCGACGCGCCGTCGCTGCAAGCCGACCTGGACAACCTGAAGCGCAAAATCGACGCGGGCGCCACGCGCGCCATCACGCAGTTCTTCTTCGACAACACGGTGTACTTCCGCTTCCTGGAGCGGGCGCAGCGCGCGGGCATCACGGTGCCCATCGTGCCGGGCATCATGCCGGTCACGAACTTCGTGCAAATGAAGAAGTTCGCCGCCAAGTCGGGCACCAGTGTGCCGTCGACGCTCTCGTGGTTGTTCGAAGGGCTGGAGCAGGATGCTGACACGCGGAAACTCGTCGCGGCCACGGTCGCGGCCGAGCAGTGCCAGAACTTGGCCCGGCAGGGCGTGAACGAGTTCCACTTCTATACGTTGAATCGCGCTGACTTGTCGTACGCCATCTGCCACATTCTCGGACTGCGCCCGGCATTGTCGTCTGCAGCAGCACTGTGACGCCGCCGCCGTTCTGGAATCGCGCGGCCGTTGCGCCGCGTCGTACCCGTGCCGAGCGCCTGGCGCTGCTCGATGGGTTGCTCGCCGAGCGCATCCTCGTGCTCGATGGTGGCATGGGCACGATGATCCAGCAGTACGGGCTCACGGAGAAGGACTACCGCGGCACGCGGTTCGCCGAGTGGCCGTCGGACCTGCGCGGCAACAACGATCTGCTCATCCTCACCAAGCCTGAGCTCGTCCAAGGGCTGCACGCAGCGTATTTCGCGGCGGGCGCCGACATCGTGGAGACGAACACATTCAGCTGTCAGGCGATCTCGCTGGCCGACTATGGTATGCAGGCGCTGGCGTACGAGCTGAGCCGTGAAGGCGCCCGCATTGCCCGCGAGGTCGCTGATGCGTTCGAGCACGACGATCCCACGCGGCCGCGCTACATCGCGGGTATCCTTGGCCCCACGACGCGCGCGGCATCGCTCTCGCCCGACGTGAGCGACCCGGGGCGCCGCGACGTGGACTTCGAGAAGTTGCGCGCGGCGTACTTGGAATCCGCGCGCGGGTTGCTCGACGGCGGCGCTGACCTGTTGATGGTCGAGACGGTGTTCGACACGCTCAACGCCAAGGCGGCGTTGTTCGCCATCGAGGAGCTCTTTGACGAGCGTGGCGAACGTGTGCCGGTGATGATCTCGGGCACCATTACTGATCGCTCGGGGCGCACACTGTCCGGGCAGACGGCCGAGGCGTTCTGGTACTCGGTGATGCACGCCGCGCCGCTGAGCATCGGGTTCAACTGCGCGATGGGCGCCGCTGATCTCAAGCCGTTCGTGCAGGAGTTGTCGCGCATTGCGCCGTGTTTGGTGAGCGTGCATCCGAACGCCGGCTTGCCCAACGAGTTCGGCGCGTACGACGAGGCGCCGGCCTTCACGGCGCGCATCATCGCCGAGTTCGCGCAGGCGGGCATGGTGAACATCGTGGGTGGGTGTTGCGGCACCACGCCGGAGCACATCGCGGCGATCGCTGCGGCGGTGGCGCCCATTGCGCCGCGGGCACGGCCGGTGATCGCGCCGCAGCTGCGGCTGAGTGGGTTGGAGCCGTTCGTGGTGGGTCCCACGACGAACTTCGTGAACATTGGGGAGCGCACCAATGTCACGGGCTCGAAGAAGTTCGCCGATCTGATCAAGGCCAACGACTACGAAGGGGCCTTGGCCGTGGCGCGGCAGCAGGTGGAGAGCGGCGCGCAGCTGATCGACATCAACTTCGACGAGGGGTTGCTCGACGCCGAAGCGGCGATGGCGCGGTTCCTGAATCTGTTGGCGGGTGAGCCGTCGATCGCGCGCGTGCCCATCGTGCTCGACTCGTCCAAGTGGAGCGTGCTCGAGGTGGGCCTGCGGCACATCCAGGGCCGCGGCATCGTGAACTCGATCTCGCTGAAGGAAGGCGAAGCCGAGTTCATTGAGCGGGCCAAGTTGGTGCACCGCTACGGCGCGGCCATGATCGTGATGGCCTTCGATGAGCAGGGGCAGGCCGACACGGCGGCGCGCAAGATCGCGATCTGTCGGCGCGCGTACAACCTGCTGGTGCAGCATGGCATTCCGGCTGAAGACATCATCTTCGACCCGAACATCTTTGCTATCGGCACGGGCATCGAGGAGCACGCCAATTACGCGGTCGATTTCTTCGAGGCCACGCGGACCATCAAGGGCACGCTGCCGCACGCCCACATCTCGGGTGGCGTGAGCAACGTGTCGTTCTCGTTCCGGGGCAACAACCCCGTGCGCGAGGCCATCCACGCGGTGTTCTTGTACCATGCCATTCACGCCGGGCTCGACATGGCCATCGTGAATGCGGGGGCGTTGCCACTGTACACCGACATTCCGGCTGATCTGCTGGAGCGCGTCGAGGACTTGGTGCTCAATCGCCGGGCCGACGCGACCGAGCGGTTGCTCGAAGTGGCGGATCAACACAAGGGCGGCGCGCGCGTGGCCGTGCAGAACACCGCGTGGCGCGACGCGCCGGTGGTGGAGCGGATCACGCACGCACTGGTGCACGGCATCGATCAGTACGTGGTGGAGGACGTCGAAGAGGCGCGGCACACCTTCGAGCGGCCCATCCAAGTGATCGAAGGGCCGCTGATGGCGGGCATGAACGTCGTCGGCGACTTGTTCGGCGCCGGCAAGATGTTCCTGCCGCAGGTGGTGAAGAGCGCGCGGGTGATGAAGAAGGCCGTGGCGCACTTGATCCCGTACATCGAGGCCACCAAGACGGCCGACTCGAAGCCCGCCGGCACCATCGTCATGGCCACCGTGAAGGGCGACGTGCACGATATCGGCAAGAACATCGTGGGTGTGGTGCTGCAGTGTAACAACTACCGGGTCGTGGACCTCGGCGTGATGGTGAACTGCGCCACGATCCTCGAAGCGGCGCGGCGGGAGAAGGCCGACATCATCGGGCTCAGTGGACTCATCACGCCGTCGCTGGAGGAGATGTCGTTCATTGCCGCCGAGATGACGCGGGAAGGGTTCGACATTCCGTTGCTCATTGGCGGTGCGACGACCAGCAAGGTGCACACGGCGGTGAAGATCGAACCGCAGTACGCGCACGGCGTGATCCACGTGCACGACGCCTCGCGCGCCGTGGGTGTGGCCAGTGCGCTACTCAGCGACGAGCAGCGGGATGGGTTCCTCGCCAACAGCCGTACCGAGTACGACGAGATCCGCGTTCGGCGC